>DATEQI010000582.1:0-5522 GCA_035272805.1 Alphaproteobacteria bacterium
TGGCGCGAGGCGCGAATGCAGGCGATGTTCCGCAAGGAGGATATTGCCAGCTTGCGCTTCCTGGCCTGGCTCCGGACCGGAACGCTCGCCCTCGTGGCACTTTGGCTGCTCTCCCTCGTCAGCGCCCATCGCGTCGAGCACCTGATCAGCTGCGCGCTCTTCGCCGGACTCGGCTGGGTCTATTACGCCCTCAGCCGGCGCGGCCGGCCCTGGTACAGCGTCCTCTTTCCGGTCGTCGATGCGCTCATAGTGCTCGACAATCTCCTGCCGATCATGCCTTGGAATGCGCCGTCGGTGCCCTTGCCCATTCTGCTGCGCTTCGGCAGCTTCAGCTTCCTTTTCGTGCCCTTGGCGCTCATGGCGTTTCTCTATTCGCCCTGGCGCACGCTCTTGAGTGCCGTTGCCGCAGCCCTCGCCTGGTCGGCCGCCGTCCTCTATATCCTGAGCCAGCCGGGTGCCTTCGGCGAGACCAGCCTCATGCTCATGATGCACGAGGACCCGCGGCGCTTTCTCGCGACCATCCTCAACCCCAACTTCGTCAATCTCACGACCGTCGAAAGCGACATATTCATGCTGCTCCTGGTGGGCTCGCTGCTGTCGGTCGTCGTTTGGCGCACGCGCGAGCTCGTGCGCCGGCAGATCGTCGTCGAGCGCAACCGCGCCCAGCTCGCCCGCTATTTCTCGCCCAACCTGATCGACGAGTTGCAGGAGGTCAAGGAGCCTCTCGGGCCCGGGCGCACCCAGAGGGTCGCCGTGCTGTTCGCCGACATCGTCGACTTCACGCGCACCTGCGAGCGTCTGCCGCCGGAGCGGGTGATGGAGCTCCTGCGCAGCTTCGACCGCCGCATGGCGCGCGTCGTCTTCGCGCATCACGGCACACTCGACAAATACATCGGCGACGCCGTGATGGCGACCTTCGGCACGCCGCGCAGCGGGCGGGAGGACGCGCTCAACGCGTTGCGCGCGGCGCGGGCCATGATCGACGAGCTCGAGCGCTGGAACGCCAAGCGCACGGCGCGGGGCGCGGTCCCCATTCGCGTCGGCATCGGCGTCCACTACGGCGTCGCGGTGCTCGGCGACATCGGCGACGAGCGGCGCCTCGAGTTCGCCGTGATCGGCGACGCCGTCAATGTGGCGAGCCGCATCGAGCGTCTCACCCGCGTGCTCGGCAGCGACATCCTCGTGAGCCAGGACCTCGTCGATGCGGCGCGCGAGGAAGCCCCGGCGCCGGCGGAAGCGGCACTGGCCGGCTTTGTCGTCGATCGGCCGCGCAAGCTGCGCGGACGGCGCGAGCCGGTGGCCTTATGGTCCTATCGCAGGGCGTCTCCCGCGGCTCATGCGGGAGCCGCGTAAGCCGCTGGAAGGAAGCGTTTCAGCTTCTTGCCACTCTCTTGCTCGCGAGTCTGCCGCGCAGGGCGCGGAAGAAGAGGGGGGCGAGCAGCACGACCATGACGATGCGCGCGACGTGGTGGCTGGTGACGAAGGCGGCATCGATGCCGAGCGAGAGCGCGATGAGGCTCATCTCGGCGAGCCCGCCCGGGGCAAAGGCGAGCACGAGGGCCGTCACCGAGGCGCCCACGATCGGACTGAGCAGCAGGGCTGCGGCGATGGTGAGCGCCAGCATCATCGCGGTCTGGCCGATGCTGTTGGCGATGGTGCGCAGGACCTGACGCAGGGGAAAGCCCGCGAAGCGGCAGCCAACGGCAGTGCCCACCACGACCTGTGCAAGGGCGATGAGCTCGAGCGGCGGGCGCGAGGCGGTGAACCCGCTGAGATGGGCGGCGGCGCTCAGGATCATGGGACCGGTGAGGCTCGCCGCCGGGAGGCGCAGGAGGCGCGCGGCACCTAGGCCGACAGCGCCGCATAAGACGAGGATGACGAGGTCGCGCCAGGGGATCGCAGCACCGGAGGGGCCCGGAAGGCCGCCCGGCTGATAGCCGCCGAAGAAGCGGAACCAGATGGGGATCGTCATCGCGATTAAGAGGATGCGCACGCCGTGCACGAGGGAGATCAGGCGCTCGTCCCCGCCCATGGCGCCGCCGACGATGGTCATCTCGTTGAGCCCGCCCGGTGTCGCGGCAAAATAGGCCGTGACCGGGTCGTAGTTCGCCACCTTGCGCAAATAAAACGAGACGAGTGCCGTCAGCAGGCTGACATAGAGGAGGAGGCTCGCGATGCTCGGGAGCCACTCAGCCGCGCGCCCGAGGATCGAGGGGGTAAAGGCGCTGCCGAGCATGACGCCGAGCACCACCACCATGAAGCTGCGCAAGCCCTGCGACATGCGCAGCTCGAGTCCGGCGAGTGCCGCGAGCGTGGTCGCGATGATGGCGCCGATCATCCAGGCGAGCGGCAGGCGCAGCTTGAAGGCGACGAAGCCGCCTGCGGCACCAAGGGCGAGCGCGAGCGCCATGCGCCCGCCACGCCGGATAAGAGGGTCCGCGCGCTCCGTCACGCCACGGCGGGTGAAGCTACGACGCGTCCCAAGCGCACGGCCGTGAGTCCGGGCTTGAGCGTGCGCGCCGGCATGATCGGCACGCAATTGTCGTAAGGGGTCAGCACCTCGCGTCCGCCGTCGCGCGCGATGAGGGTGCCCGCCTTGGCGATCGTCTCGAGGCTGCGCCATGGCCGTGCGAAGGCGAAATCGTCGCTCGCGATGGTGACGACGTGCGTCACCTCGATGAAGCGCTGGGCGGGAAGCGGCCCTGACGAGAGATGCTCGGCGGCAGCGGCGGGGTCGAGCATGTCGAGTGCGGCCAGGAAGCGCAGCGCCGCCTCGAAGGCCACTGCCGCACTCCGTGCGTCGAAATGCTGGCCGCATTCGACGAGAAGGGCGGCCTTCGCGCCCGTGGCCGCGCCGAAGCCGTCATAGTCGCGTAAGCGCACGCCGCCGGCGTGGCCGGCATCGGCGACGACGGTCGCGGGATAGCCCACGCGTCGCGCCAGCCGCAGGCCCTTCGCCGTGGTCCCGGAGAGTGCGAGCGGTGTCGTCCCATCCATCATCGAATGGAGATCGAGGAGATAATCGGCGGCGTCCGCCAAGGGCCTCAACAGGCGCGCGCGCGCGAGCTCGCTGCTGCCTTGCGGTCCGTCGAGCTTGTCTTTGGACCACAGGCGGTTCATGTCCTCCTCGACGAAGCGCCCCTGGTCCGGCCGCTCGGGATCGATGCGCGCGTAGGCCGCGACATTGGCGAAGGCGAGCGTCAACGTGCCGCGCGAAGGTGCCAACGCGGAGGCAAGCAGGCGGTCGAGCGCTGCCGCGCCGCAGGCCTCGTTCCCGTGCATGAGCGCCGTCATCAGCACATGGGGACCGGCCTCGCGGCCCTGCCGGCGGTGGACGTACTCGATCCCGGCGTCCCCACTCCGCCAGCGCGCGACGTCGGGGGGGCTCAGCCTCGCGGGCGGGCTCATCTCGGATGGGGCGCGGCCATGGCGGGCTCAGCCGCGCGCGACGTGCTCGACGAGGCGCTCCATGAACGCCTCGCAGCGCGCGATCTGCTCGAGGGTCACCCATTCGTCGGGCTTGTGGGCCTGCTCGATCGAGCCGGGGCCGCACACGACGGTCGGGATCTGCGCCTCGGAGAAGAGGCCCGCCTCGGTGCCGAAGGAGACCTTGCCGGTGCTGTTGCCGCCGGTGAGCTGCTTGACGAGGCGCGTGACCGCGGCCTCCTCGTCCGTGTCGAGGCCGGGCGAGTCCGAGAGCGTTTCCCAGCGAATGGCGGCCTCGGCCGTGACCGTCTTCATCTCGGGCAGGAGTTGGCGCTCGGCGAAACTCTTGATCTCGTCGAGGAGCAGATGGGGATCCTCGGAGGGCAGCGCGCGGAACTCGAAATCGAAGACGCAATCGCGCGGCACGATGTTGAGCTGGGTGCCGCCGCGCACCACGCCCGTGTGCACGGTGGTGTAGGGCGGATCGAAGCCGTCGTCGAAGGGCCCCGTCTTCTCGATGCGTTTCCTCATGCCCCGCAGCTGGGTGATGATCTCGGCGGCCAACTCGACCGCATTCACGCCGCGATGGGTGAGGGCCGAGTGCGCTTCGAGGCCGCGCACCGCGCAGCGGCAGCCGAGCTTGCCCTTGTGCCCGCGCACCACCTGCATGAGCGTCGGCTCGCCCACGATGCAGAAGGCGGGGCGGACCGGCATCTCGTCGAACTGTGCGATGAGCCGCCGCACGCCCAGGCAGCCCACCTCCTCGTCGTAGGAGAAGGCAAGGTGGATCGGCGTCTTGAGCTTGCGCTCGAGGAAGCGCGGCACGAAGGCGAGCACGACCGCGATGAAGGACTTCATGTCGCTCACCCCGCGGCCGTAGAGCCTGCCCTCGCGCTCGACGAGGGCGAAGGGGTCGCTCTGCCAGTCCTGGCCCTCGACGGGAACCACGTCGGTATGGCCCGAGAGCATGATGCCCGGGCGGTCCATGGGGCCGAGCGTGGCGTAGAGGTTGGCCTTGCGCCCGCTCTCGTCGTGGACGAGAAGGGCTTGGACGCCGTGGCCCGCGAGAAAGTCGCGCACGCACTCGATGAGGGCGAGATTCGACTCCCGGCTCACGGTCGGGAAGGCGATGAGCCGCTCGATCCATTCGCGGCTCCTGGGACGCGGCGTGCTCATGATCGTATTGCAGCTAGGACCCGAACTGTTCCTTGAGAATCCGTTCCTCGAGGTTGTGCTCGGGGTCGAAGAGCAAAGTCAAGCTGACTTTGCGGTCCTCGGCCACCTCGACCTCGACGACGTCGCGCGCTTCCGTGTAATCGGCGACCGCGCTCACGGGCCGCTTCTCGGCCTCGAGAATGCGGAACTTCACCTTGGCCGATTGGGGCAGGAGCGCGCCGCGCCAGCGGCGCGGGCGGAAGGGACAGATCGGCGTCAGCGCGAGCACGCCCGAGCCCAACGGAACGATCGGGCCGTGCGCGGAAAGATTGTAGGCGGTGCTGCCGGCGGGGGTGGAGATGAGGATGCCGTCGCAGATGAGCTCGTCCAAGCGGGTGACGCCGTCGACATCGATGCGGAGCTTGGCACTCTGACGCGTCTCGCGCAGCAGGGAGACCTCGTTGATGGCGAGCGCCTGGATGCGGTTGCCCGCGAGTGTCAACACCTTCATGCGCAGCGGATGGAGCTTGTAGCCCTGCGCGAGCGCCACGCGCCGCGGCAGCCGCTCCTCGCGGTACGCGTTCATCAGGAAGCCGATCGAGCCGCGCTGCATGCCGTAGATCGGCTTCTTGAGGCCCATATAGCGATGGAGGGATTCGAGCATGAAGCCGTCCCCGCCCAAGGGAACGATCGCATCGGCCTCCTGGATCGGGACGTTGCCGTAGCGCGCCACGAGGCGCCGCAAGGCGTCCTTGGCCTTTTCCGTCTCGGAGGCGAGGAAGGCGAGCTTCGGCGTGGCGGCCATGGGGGCTCCATCGGGAAGGGGGAAGCGAGTATAGCCAGCCGCCGCGGCGCGCCATAGGGGCCTTCCGGAGGCCGAAGAGCGACGAGAGGCGAGCGGCAGATGAATTGTCCCGGGGCCTTGCCAAGGGTGCGGCTCC
>DATEQI010000583.1:0-9685 GCA_035272805.1 Alphaproteobacteria bacterium
GGCAGCGGCGCCGTGCCGGGCCCCAGCAGCCAGTCGAGCTGGGCGCCCGAGCCGCAGAAGCCCTCGACCCCGTGGGTGGCGGAGACGGCGACGAGGACCTTCGCCGCCTCTGCCGGGCCGAACCAGGCCGCGTCGGCGGCGAGCTCCTCGCCCTGCGGCCCGCTGAGCGGATTGGGGTAGGAGCGCAGGGCGCCGCCGGCAAGCGCCGCCGCGGCCAGGAACTTCGCGCGCGCGCCGCGGTAATCGGCGGAAAAGCGGGTAGCTAGGCTCGTCTCGAGATGCATCCGATGTCTCCTCACAGCAACCGGCTTTGCGGCAACCCGGGCCGCCGCTCGGGCGCTAGTTGATGCACACATGTCAAGGACGCTTGCAGTGCCGTCGTGGGTCCCTCGAGACGCGCCCCTGCGGGGCGCTCCTCAGGATGAGGCAAATTTGTGTGTGGCATAAAGACTTAACCTCATCCTGAGGAGCGTCGCGCTTGCGACGCGTCTCGAAGGACGCACCGCGGCCAGTCCAAGGCACCTTTGCATAGCGCAATATCATGATTTGCCGGTGATCTTCGGATTTGTGTGCATCAACTAGCGCTCGAGCGGAGCCTCAGCGGCGTCGCGGCCTCGCCCCCTTGCCGCGATGCGTGCCGGGCCGGCCGGCGGTGGAGCGCGAGAGCTTGTGGGCGGCGATCGCGCGGGCGAGGCGGTTGTTCTCGCCTCCCGCCTGGGCGATGCCGAGCTCGAGCGCCTCGAGCCTGCGCAGCTCGTCGCGCAAGCGTGCCGCCTCCTCGAACTCGAGGTCGGCCGCCGCCGCGCGCATGCGCTTCTCGAGCTCGGCGACATGGCTCTTGAGGTCCTTGCCGACGAGATGCTTGGTCTCGGCGTCGCCCGTCGAGACCGTCACGTGATCGCGCTCGAAGACGCTGTCGAGGATGTCCGAGATGCCTTTCCTGATGCTCTCGGGCGTGATCCCGTGCGACTCGTTGTAGACGCGCTGCTTCTCGCGCCGGCGATTGGTCTCGGCGAGCGCATATTGCAGCGAGTCCGTCATCTCGTCGGCGTAGAGGATGACGCGGCCCTCGATGTTGCGCGCGGCGCGCCCGATCGTCTGGATGAGCGAGGTCTTGGAGCGCAGAAAGCCCTCCTTGTCGGCATCGAGGATGGCGACCAGCGCGCATTCCGGGATGTCGAGGCCCTCGCGCAGGAGGTTGATGCCGACGAGGCAGTCAAACGCGCCGAGCCGCAAGTCGCGGATGATCTCGATGCGCTCGAGCGTCTCCACGTCCGAATGGATGTAGCGCACCTTGACGCCGGCCTCGTGCAGATATTCGGTCAAGTCCTCGGCCATGCGCTTGGTCAGCGTGGTGACGAGCGCGCGCTGGCCCTTGGCGGCGACCGCCTTGACCTCGCCGATAAGGTCGTCGACCTGGGAGGACGCCGGACGCACGAGGCAGACGGGATCGATGAGCCCGGTCGGCCGGATCACCTGCTCGACGAAGACGCCGCCCGTGCGCCCGAGCTCCCAGGGCCCGGGCGTCGCCGAGACGAACACCGTCTGCGGCCGCATGGCGTCCCACTCCTCGAACTTCAAGGGCCGGTTGTCGACGCAGGAGGGCAGGCGGAAGCCGTACTCGGCGAGCGTTGATTTGCGCTGGTAGTCGCCGCGGTACATTCCGTGGACCTGGGGTACCGTGATGTGGCTCTCGTCCACGATGAGGAGCGCGTTCTTGGGCAGATACTCGAAGAGGGTCGGCGGCGGCTCGCCGGGACGGCGCCCGGTCAAATAACGCGAGTAGTTCTCGATGCCCGCGCAGGAGCCGGTCGTCTCGATCATCTCGAGATCGAAGGTGGTGCGCTGCTCGAGCCGTTGCGCCTCCAGGAGCTTGCCCGCCTTGTAGAGTTCCTCCAGGTGCTGCTTCAGGTCCTCGCGAATGAGCCTCGTCGCCTGCTGCAGCGTGGGCTTGGGCGTCACGTAGTGGCTGTTGGCGTAGATCTTGACCGCGTCTAAGGCTCCCGTCTTGGCGCCGGTCAAGGGATCGAACTCGACGATCCCCTCGATCTCGTCGCCGAAAAGCGAGATGCGCCAGGCGCGGTCCTCGAGGTGGGCGGGGAAGAGCTCGACCACGTCGCCGCGCACGCGGAAGGCGCCGCGATAGAAGTTGGCGTCGTTGCGGCGATATTGCAGCTCGACGAGCTGCTTCAGGAAGAGGTTGCGGTTGAGCACCTGGCCGAGGCGCAAGGAGATCGCCATCTCCGAATAGGTCTCGACGGCGCCGATGCCGTAGATGCAGGAGACCGAGGCCACGATGACGACGTCGTCGCGCTCCAAGAGCGCGCGCGTCGCCGAGTGGCGCATGCGGTCGATCTGCTCGTTGATGGTCGCCTCCTTCTCGATATAGGTGTCCGAGCGCGGCACGTACGCCTCGGGCTGGTAGTAGTCGTAGTAGGAGACGAAGTACTCGACGGCACTCTCGGGAAAGAAGCCCTTCATCTCGCCGTAGAGCTGTGCCGCGAGCGTCTTGTTGGGGGCGAGGATGAGGGTCGGGCGCTGCAGGTTCTGAATGACGTGCGCCATGCTGAAGGTCTTGCCCGAGCCGGTGACGCCGAGCAGCACCTGGTCCTTCTCGCCTTGGCGCAGGCCCTCCGTGAGGGCTGCGATCGCCTGGGGCTGGTCGCCGGCGGGTTCATAGTCGGAACGGATCTTGAGCGGCCTCGAGGCCTCGATCCGCTCCTGCTTGAGCGGCGGGCCGGTGAGGCGCTCGTAGGAGGCGAGCTCGGGCATGGCCTCATTATATGGGGTGGTGCGGGTGCGAAGCGAGAGGCGGTGCGCAGGAGACTGGCGCTAGGCCAAGGCTCTGCCATAATCGCTGGCCATGAGCGCACACCAGGCGATCGCGATCGAGACCGTCGAGATGCACACGGGCGGCGAGCCCGTGCGCATCGTCAGCGCCGGCTATCCGAGGGTCGAGGGCAAGACGATCCTCGAGAAGCGCCGCTACGCGCGCGAGCGGCTCGACCATCTCCGCCGCATGCTCATCTTCGAGCCGCGCGGCCATTACGACATGTACGGCGTGATCCCGGTCGAGCCCGATCTCAGCGAGGCCGACATGGCCGTGCTCTTCATGCACAACGAGGGCTACTCCACCATGTGCGGCCATGCGGTGATCGCCCTGGGGCGCTACGCGGTCGACCGCGGCATCGTGCGGCCGCGGGTGCCCGAGACCGAGGTCCGCATCCAATGCCCCTGCGGGCTGGTGCGCGCGAGGGTCGAGGTCGAGGACGGGCCCCAGGGGCCGCTGACGGGTGCGGTCGCCTTCGAGAGCGTTCCCGCCTTCGCCTACAGGCTCGACGCCGAGGTGGAGGTCCCCGGCCACGGGCGCGTCAAGCTCGACATCGGCTACGGCGGCGCCTTCTATGCCGTGGTGTCGGCGGCGGCCTTCGGCCTCGACGTGAAGCGCGCGCCGGTTAACGAGCTGGTCGAGCTGGGCGCGCGCACGACCGAGGCGGCCCAGGCCCAGATCCCGCTCGAGCACCCGGACGACCCGGAGCTCGCCTTCCTCTACGGCACCA
Source organism: Alphaproteobacteria bacterium (assembly GCA_035272805.1). Classification (GTDB taxonomy): domain Bacteria; phylum Pseudomonadota; class Alphaproteobacteria; order JACZXZ01; family JACZXZ01; genus DASPPM01. The sequence continues at coordinate 3,561 of DATEQI010000583.1, forward strand.
TCCTGACCGACGGGCGCGATGCCTTCGAGGCCATGCCGAGCGCGAACGTCTGCGTCTTTGCCGCCCGCGAGGTCGACCGCAGCCCGACCGGGAGCGGGGTGACGGCGCGCATCGCCATCCAGACCGCGCGCGGGCTCATCGGGCTCGGCCAGGAGCGCAAGTTCGAGAGCCTGACCGGCGCCGTCTTCACCGGGAAGGCGCTCAAGCGCGCGCAGGCCGGGCGCTTCGCTGCGGTCACCGTCCTCGTCGGCGGCCGCGCCCATTACACCGGCACCGCGCGCTTCACCGTCGAGCCCGACGATCTCCTGGGCGGCGGTTTCCTGCTGCGCTAGTACCTGCTTGCAGAGTTTCGCGCCACGGCGCGCAAAGCGCGCCTCTTCTTGCGTTTCGCAAAAGGGGCGGCCCTGCGGGCCGCCGGCGCGAAGTCTGCAAGCAGGTACAGCACTTTGAGTTTGTACCGATTTTGCGGCTCGTGAGTCGCCGGTAGGCGACTCACGAACTCGCAAAATCGGTATGGGCCGACTCGGGGCAAAGCCGCATATAGAGCTCGCCACATGATGAATTCGCTTGGCGCGGCCGGCGCGCGGCAGCATGATGGTGGGCGCTCTCGTCACATTTTGACCGTTGGTTTTCCGAGAGGGTGCTGTAGGAGGTTCTACGCATGTTCGTTGCCGACGAGGTGAGCAAGAGCGTCGTCTTCATCGGGGCGATGGAGGAGGGCGTATTCAGGCCGCAGGCGACGGGGTTCCTGGTGCTGGCCTACCAGCGCCGCATTCCGGATGTCGCCTTTCCCCATCTGGTCACGACGGCGCACGTGCTTGCCGCCATGCAGCGCAAAAGGATCCCGATCTATTGCTGCCTCAACCGCCGGGACGGCAGCACGGCGGTGGTGCCCCTTGGCAACAAGAAGTGGTTCCTCCACCACGAGGAGCCGCAGACGACGGATGTCGCCGTTCTGCCCTTCTGGGTCGATTTGGACGTCCTCGATCACGATTACATCCCCCTCTTCAACCGCGTCGAGAGGAGTCCGCGGGCCTCGGGACTGAACCTGCTCAATGTTGGGGCCGAAATCTTCGCCATCAGCCTCTACAGGGCCGGGTCCGGCGCGGAACGCAATATTCCCATCGTGCGCATCGGCAACGTCGCCTCCATGCCGGAAGACCTCATTCCTACGCGTCACGCCGGCGATCTCACCGCCTATCTCGTCGAGCTGCGCTCGAGCACGGGGCTCAGCGGGTCGCCGGTCTTCGCCAATCCGCCACTTGAGCGGGCATCGCGCAGCCTTGACGAGGCCATGTGGGGCGAGCATGTCTTCGTGGGGCTCATGCACGGGCATTTGGATGCGCCTGACATCGGCGAGGAGAGCCGCGGGGAGCACGCCGCTCCCTTTACCGTCGGCAGCCACACGGGAATCGGCGTCGTGATTCCGGGATGGAAGATCGTCGAGACGCTCTACCAGCCCGATTCGCTCGCGCAAATGAGGTCGGTCACCTCCGCGCGGCGGGCCCAAGAGGGAAGCGCGCGCGAGCTCGGCGTCATCCCGCTGCCGCGCCGGCGCAAGACCGGCTGAAAGCCCGACACAAACGCCCGCATGAGGACGCGGCCCAGCCGTGCAAGCCCGGAAATGGCTCAGTTTCACATCATCCTTCGAGACGGCCGCTTCGCGGCCTCCTCAGGATGAGGTGAAACCCAAGCGCCAAGTCCTCATCCTGAGGAGCGTCGCGCTTGCGACGCGTCTCGAAGGATGCGGACTTGGGCAACCCGACCCACTACCCCAAGCCCTTGCGCCTTGCGCCAAGCGGTCGTAAGGTGCGGTCCCGCGTCTCGACCTCCCATTAGCCGCTGATGGAGCCGTCCCGTGTCGTTCCTCGCCTCTCGGCTTGATCGCATCAAGCCGTCGCCGACCATCGCCGTCACCAACAAGGCACGCGAGCTCAAGGCCGCGGGCCGCGACGTCATCGGCCTCGGGGCCGGCGAGCCCGACTTCGACACGCCCGAGCACATCAAGGTCGCGGCCTGGGAGGCGATGCGCGCGGGCCACACGAAATACACCGCGGTCAACGGCATTCCCGAGCTGCGCCGCGCGATCGCGGCCAAGTTCAAGCGCGAGAACGGGCTCGACTACACGCCCGAGCAGATCACCGTGAGCTGCGGCGGCAAGCAGGTGCTCTACAACGCCTTCGTCGCCACGCTCAATGCCGGCGACGAGGTGATCATCCCCGCACCCTACTGGGTGAGCTATCCGGACATGGCGCTGCTCTCCGAGGGCACGCCCGTCTTCGTCGAGTGTCCGGCCGAGACCGGCTTCAAGCTCGAGCCCGCGGCACTCGCGCGCGCGATCACGCCCAAGACCAAGTGGCTCGTGCTCAACTCGCCGAGCAACCCGAGCGGGGCCGCCTATACCAGGGCCGAGCTCAAGGCGATCTGCGATGTGCTCGTGGCACATCCCCATGTGTGGGTGATGACCGACGACATGTACGAGCACCTCGTCTACGACGATTTCAAGTTCACCACCCCGGCCGAGGTCGAGCCGCGCCTTTACGAGCGCACGCTTACCGTCAACGGCCTCTCCAAGGCCTATTGCATGACCGGCTGGCGCGTGGGCTATGCCGGCGGCCCGCTCGAGCTCATCAAGGCCATGAACATGGTGCAGTCCCAGAGCACCTCGCAGACCTCGACGATCAGCCAGTGGGCGGGGGTCGCGGCCTTGAATGGCCCGCAGGACTTCATCCCGAAGCACAACAAGGCGTTCCAGGAGCGGCGCGACCTCGTCGTCTCGATGCTCAACCAGGCCAAGGGCATCCACTGCCACAAGCCGGAGGGCGCCTTCTACGTCTATCCCTCTTGCGCCGGCACCATCGGGCGCAAGACGCCGGCGGGCCAGCGCATCGGCAGCGACGAGGACTTCGTCACCTATCTCCTCGAGTCGGAGGGGGTCGCCGTGGTCCAGGGCAGCGCCTTCGGCCTCGCCCCCCACTTCCGCATTTCCTATGCGACCTCGAGCGCCGCCCTCGAGGAGGCCTGTCGGCGCATCCAGCGCGCCTGCGGCGCGCTCAGCTGAGCGCATGCGCATTGCGGTGATGGCGGCGGGCGGGGTCGGCACCCGAGGCGCCTTGCCATTTATCTGATAAATGGTCATACTCCGCCGGTAACCTGCCGGAGACTTCGCATGGCGGCCCATGAGGCGAAAATCATCGATCACGCGACGCTGGTAGAGCGCGTTGCGGCCGGCACAATTCGCCGCACCCGCGTCATCGGGCAGCCTGGCGGATGGGGCATCGTCGTTAAGGATGGCCGGACCTCGCGCGCACTTGCAGCACGGCGCGGTTCCATGCGGGTGTTCAGGCGTTTCGAGACATTGGTCGGCTATCTGAGGGAGCTCGGCCTCGAGCGCTACGACGTCGACGCGAGCGCGTACGCGCCCGAGGCATCCTCCCGGCGTCGACCGGATACGGCCAAGCGGATGGAGCGCATCTACGACGCGGCCGAGCATGACCGCTGGTTCCGGGCCGAGGTGCAGGGAACGCTCGACGGCATCGAGCGCGGTGCCGTGGGACTCGTTCCGCACGACGAACATCGTGCCGGGTGGCGCGGGAAGCGGGCTCGGCTGTTGGGGCGGGCTCGACGAAGCGCATGAGCCGTCTCCTATGGTCGCAAGACGCGGAGACGGATCTCGACGACATGACCGACTATATTGCCCGGGACGATGTCGTTGCTGCGGTCGAGATGCGGGACGAAAGCGAGCGCCGGTTGGAGAGCCTCGCCGACCATCCGAAGGTCGGGCGGAGGGGCCGTGTCAGGGGTACGCGCGAGATGGTCCTTGCCGGCACGCCCTACATTGGCGTCTATCGCATTCAAGGCGATGCCGTCGTGATCCTACGCGTCCTGCACGGCGCCCGGCGATGGCCGCCGAAGGACGAATGAGGAGAGCAAAGCGCGGGCCGGCCGGCCCATCCTGAAGCGAGACCGGAACAAACCGGGGAGCTCCGTGAGGTGAGCAATGCGCATCGCGGTGATGGCGACGGGCGCGGTCGGGGGCTATTTCGGCGCCCGTCTCGCGGCGGCAGGCGAGGAGGTGCATTTCCTCGCCCGCGGCAGCCATCTCGCGGCCCTGCGTGAGCACGGCCTGACGCTCGAGAGCAGCAAGGGCGGTCTCCATCTGCGCCCGCTCCGCTTGAGCGACGACCCGCGCGAGATCGGGCCGGTGGACGTGGTGATCTTCGCGGTCAAGCTGTGGGACACCGAGGCGGCGGGGGCGGCCTGCCTGCCGCTCGTGGGCCCCGACACGGCGGTGATCTCCTTCCAGAACGGGGTCGACAGCGCGAGTAGACTGAGGCCCAGCCTGGGCCCGGCCCACGTCATGGGCGGGGTCGCCTATATCGGGTCCACGATCTCCGCCCCCGGCGTCATCAGGCACACGGGCACCATGGCGCGCCTCATCTTCGGCGAGCTCGACGGAAAGAGGAGCGCACGCGGCGAGGCGTTCCTCGCGGCCTGCCGCAAGGCCGGCATCGATGCCACCCTCTCGGACGACATATCGCGCGAGCTGTGGGCGAAGTTCGCCATGCTGGCCTCCTTCAGCGGGGTGAGTTGCGTCGTGCGCGCGCCCATGGGCGCCATCCGCGAGGAGCCGCTCACGCGCGAGCTCTTGCTGGGCGCCATCGCGGAGGTGGTGGCACTCGCCAAGGCCGAGGGGGTCGAGCTCGGCGCCGATTATCTCGCGCGCCAGGCCGCCGCGGTTGACGCACTGCCGGCGGAGATGAAACCCTCCATGCTCATCGACCTCGAGCGCGGCAACCGCCTCGAGCTCGACTGGCTCTCGGGAACCGTGGCAAGCCTCGGCGATGCGGTCGCCGTCCCGACCCCCATCCACCATTTCATCACCGCCGCCTTGCGGCTCCACGCCAAGGGTGCGCGCTAGGGAGTGGCCCGCGGCCCCTCATTCCCCCCGCACTTAATTCCCCTTGCATCGGGGCGGCGCTCGCGAAAACATAAGGCTCACGAACGCCGCGGCCGGCGGGCGAGCGCGCGCGAGGCGCGCCCGGCCGCAAGACGGCGGATAGAGGGCTGAAATTCTCAGGGAGAAGCACCCGTGAGCCAGAACGCTCCGCGATGCGCGGCCCTCGTCGGGCCCTATACCAGCGGCAAGACGACGCTGCTCGAGAGCCTGCTGTTCGTGACGGGGGCCATCCCGCGCAAGGGCTCGATCAAGGAGCGCAACACGGTCGGCGACTCGGCACCCGAGGCGCGCGCGCGCCAGATGTCGAGCGAGGTCAACGTCGCCAGCACGAGCTACCTCGGCGACAAGTGGACCTTTCTCGACTGCCCGGGCTCGATCGAGTTCTTCCAGGAGACCCAGAATGCCCTCCTCGTCGCCGACGTTGCCGTCATCGTCGCCGAGGCGGTGATCGAGCGCGCCATGGCGCTGGCCCCGCTCTTCAAGTTCCTCGACGACCACCAAATTCCCCACCTGGTGTTCATCAACAAGATGGACACCGCGGCACGCCGCGTGCGCGACGTGCTGGATGCACTCCAGGCGGTCTCCGCGCGCCCGCTCGTGCTGCGCCAGGTGCCGATCCGGGACGGCGGCGAGGCCATCACCGGCTATGTCGATCTGGTGAGCGAGCGCACCTACAAGTACAAGCCCGGGAGCGCTTCCGACCTCGTGCCGCTGCCGGAGGACGAGAAGGAGCGCGAAAAGCAGAGCCGCCAGACGCTCTTGGAAGCGCTCGCCGATTTCGACGATGCGTTGCTCGAGCAGCTCCTCGAGGACACGGTTCCCGACAAGACCGAGATCTACAAGCACCTCACGCGCACCGTGCAGGAGGACAAGCTCGTGCCGGTCTTCCTCGGTGCCGCCGAGCGCGAGCACGGCGTGCGCCGCCTGCTCAAGGCCTTGCGCCACGAGGCGCCGCAGCCCAATGTCACGGCCGCGCGCTACGGCATCGCGGCCGCGGGCGAGCCTTGCGCGCGCGTCTTCAAGACCTTCCACATGCCGCATTCGGGCAAGCTCTCGCTCGCCCGCATCTGGCGCGGCGAGTTCTCAGACGGCGAGCATGTCCACGGCGAGCGCGTGAGCGGCCTCTTCACCATGCTCGGCCACCAGACGGTGAAGCAGGCCAAGG
>DATEQI010000584.1:0-4517 GCA_035272805.1 Alphaproteobacteria bacterium
AGCAGCCCCGCGGCGTCGCCTTGCTCAAGGCCATGGTGCCGAAGGTCGACGTGCTGGTCGAGAATTTCGCGCCGGGGGTCGTCGCCCGCATGGGGCTCGCCTACGCCGAGCTCGAGAAGCTCAACCCGAGGCTCGTCATGTGCTCGATCTCGATGGCCGGGCAGGAGGGACCGCTCAGCCGGAAGCCCGGCTACGACTACATGGCGCAGGCCTACGCCGGGATCACGGCACTCATCGGCGAGCCGGACCGCGGCCCGGCCCAATTCCCTCTGGCGGTGGGGGATTCCGCGACCGGCGTCGCCGCCGCCATGGCGATAGGGTTTGCACTCCTCCACCGCGAGCGCACGGGCCAGGGCCAGTATATCGACGGCTCGCTCATCGACACTTATTTCCAGATGCACGAGGTCAACGTGCCGCGCGTCTCCTTGCGCGGGGCGACGCACGGCCTGAAGCGCAGCGGCTCGCTCCACCCCGACGGCGGCCCGACCGGGATCTTTCGCTTCCGCGACGACGAGTTCATCTCGATCATGGTCATGCCGCATCAATGGCCGCAGATGGTCAAGGCCATGAGCATGCCGGAGCTCAACGAGGATGCCCGCTTCAAGACCCCGCGCGCGCGGCGCGACAACAACGAGGCGCTGAAGACGGTCATCGAAACCTGGCTCGCCCGCTTTCCGACACGCGACGCTGCGATCGCGGCGCTTGAGCGCGAGCGGGTTCCCTGCGCGCCCGTGTTGGCGCTGGATGAGGCGATGGCCCAGCCTCACTTGCGCGGACGCGGGACGGTGCGGCGCGTCAAGGACCGGCTCATCGGCGAGTTCGACATTCCGGGAATGCCGGTCAAGTTCTCGCGCTGGCCGGAGCGCCGCGATCTCAGTGCGGCACTGCTCGGCGAGCACAATGAGGAGGTCCTCAAGGAGCTGCTCGGCTTGTCGGATGCCGAGATCGAAGCGCTCTATGCGGAAAAGGTGCTGGTGCGCGACCCGCTCTTGGATCGCTTGCGCGCCGGCGCTCGAGCAGGCTCGTGAAGGGGCAAGCGCGAGATATAGGCCGAGCCAACCCCAAATACGAAAGAGCCGTCTATCAAAGACGGCTCTTTCCTTGATTTCGCTGGATGCCGGCCACCCGCGGTAGTGACCGCACCGCGCTCACCGCAATGGAATTGCGGCGATATATCACGGTCGTTTTTTAGTCGACCGTGCAATCGGCTGATCGCTTTTCAAGTCGCTTCAGCACAAAATAATCATGAACCTTCCGCGCGGAAAAAGCAAGCCCGCCGAGCAGAATCCCGCTTCCCCAAAGGGGCCGGTACGGCACTGCAAACGCTTGTGGGGCTTGGCCTTAGCGAGCGCTAGGTGTGGCAGAAGCGACATTTCGTCGCGGCTGAGGACCCGTGCTTTTCACCGCGAGCGGCCACGCACGATGAAATCGGGGTTGCGAAAACCGGGCTTGCCATAGCGCAATAGAGCGCCGTCGAGGGTCTCGACGCGGCCGCCCGCGGCGAGGACCAGCGCGTGGCCGGCGGCGGTGTCCCATTCCATGGTGGGCCCGAGCCGCGGATAGAGATCCGCCTTGCCCTCGGCGATCAGGCAGAACTTAAGCGCGCTGCCCGCGGCCGTGCGCGCTTTGATCGCCTCGCGGCCGCGCGAGAGGTAGCCTTCGAGGAAGGCCGCGAGTGCCCTCTCGTCCAGGTGGAAACGGCTGATCAGCATGACGAGGCCTTCGGGCCGCGGCGCGCGCGCCGCGATCGGCTGGACGCGGCCGGATTTCGTGCGCTTCCTCGCCGTTCCGGGCCCAGCGCCGCTGTAGCTCTCGCCCGCAACGGGGAGATGCACCACGCCAAGGGTGGGTGCGGTTGCCTCAATGAGCGCGATATTCACGGTGAACTCGCCGATATGGTGAGTGAACTCCCGTGTCCCGTCGAGCGGGTCGACGAGCCAGAAGCGCTCGCTCGGCGCCGGCGTCTTGCCGGCCGCGGCCGCCTCCTCGGAGACGATCGGAATATCGGGCGTGAGCTCGGCGAGGCGCTTCAAGATGAGCGCCTCCGCCTCCCGGTCCGCGGCCGTCACCGGGCTCGCATCCGCCTTGCGCTCGACCGCGAAATCGCTGCCGTAGATCGCCATGATGCGCTCGCCCGCCGCTTCGGCGAGACGCACGATCTCGTCGAGGAGCACCGCGCGGTCCAAGGGTCTTGGCACTCGCTCAGCCGGCCCAGGCGGAGACGTCGTCGATGACGGTGGCGAAACGGTCGGCGAGGCCGGCGAGCTCGACCCGGTGAAGCGTCTCCGCATCGACAACGCCGCCATGGCCGTCGGGCAGGTCCCGCGTGGCGACCGCATTGGCGATGACGGTCGAGCGGTAGCCGAGGTCGAGGGCCGCGCGCACGGTCGAGCTTACGCACATGTGCGTCATGAAGCCGACCACGATGAGCTCCTTCTTGCCGAGCGCCTTGAGCCGCGCGTCAAGCTCGGTGCCGGCAAACGCATTGGGCTTGCCCTTGACCACGACCGGCTCGCCCGCCCGCGGCCGCACGGCATCGGCGATCTCGACCCCGGGCCCGTGGGGATCGAAGGCGCCGCCACCTGCCGCGTGGTGCACGATATGGATGACGGGGGTCCCTTTGCTGCGCGCGAGCGCCAAGGCGCGTGCCGCCTCCGCGAGCGCGGGCTTGACGCGCGGCAGCGCCAGCTTGCCGTCGACATATTCGCGCTGGCAGTCGATGAGGATGAGGGCGGCATCCTCGAGCCGGCTCGGCACCGAGGCGACGCCGGCCATTTGCAGCAACGTCTTGGGCTGGGTCATTCTTTCCGCGCCTTTGTTCTTAGGCCCGATGGCGGGCATCGCGGCGGCCGTGCAGCAATTCGTCATAGAATTTCGCCTGCTCGTCCGTCACATGCTCGACTCCGGCGAGGTCGGCGGCGACGTCGAGCGGCTCGGCATGGTACGCGAGCAGCCGCTCCAACGGCTCGGCGTCGTCCCACAATTCGGCCCGAAAAGAATCAACCAGCCCTCGTGCCTTTTTCGGCTCCACGCGAAAGATTTCGCACAACGTCGTATAGACGACCTGCCAATAGCGCAATTCGCTCACGTAGAATTGGGTGGGATCTATCGAGGACATGGCTTTCTCCAACGCGCCGATGAGTGTTTCAGTCTAGAAGTACGGATTGCCTTGTGCATGAAGCTGCGGCGAAGACAAAACGTCGAGAGCTTCCGGCGTGTGAAAGCTTATTTGGTCGCAGTCTTTGATCACGAGCCGTTGTTGCCAGAGCGAAACCGGACCGTAAACCACGTCGTAGGGACGCGCACGCCCGTGCAGCGGCATGGAGCCGGTGCGGCAATAGCTCGCCAGTGCGTAAAAGTCAGGCCCATCCATGACAAAGACAAGATCTTGGAGCGCCGCAAGGCCGTCTCGGTCCACGTCGAAGCGTATCACGATAGCGACACTCTTTGCTGCATTCTGTGGATTTCGCCGTGCACGTTGGTTGGCCCATTGCTTCGCTTGATACTCGCTCGTCGTGGTGTAGAAGCCTCTGCCGAAATCGGTGCGCGGCCGGCAACGAGTAAGATCGATCCCGTGCGTCTGCATTGCCCGAGCGGCTAGGGCGTCGCAGCCGTGGTAGAGCCGAACGGGGCCATTATTCCATGGCATGGGACGATCGCCTTCGCCGAGTCGCACGCAACTGCAGCAGCCATATTACAGCAAAGTCAGGCGATGGCGCATATCTTGGGATCGCCTCAGTGTCCGGCAGCGCCCGGCTCGGCCACCGACGTGCTGCTGAAGCGCTGGAACGCGAGGGAGGGCGACCAGTGATGCTGGGGCAAGCCGGCCTTGGCCTTGAGCTGGGCGAGGAAATCGCGCGGCCTGGGCAGCTGACGCCATACCTGAGGCAGGAAGAGCGCCTTGCGGGCACCCTCGCTCAAGACGAGGCCGTCGCGGCCCGGCACGAGCTGGGCGATGAGGGCCTCCTCGCTGGCCGCGCGCAGGGCGGTCGGCGGCGATAGCATTGAGAGCGCGATGGCGACCCGCTCGAGGCCGGCGGCTTCGAGAGGCTCGAAGCGCATGTCCTCAACCGCTGCCGCCGCAGCATTGTCGACCACGTCCTCGACAAGCGTGCGCCAGGCGACCGGGGTGCCGACGCAGCCGCGCAAGCGCCCCTGCTCGATGAGCGTCACGAAGACGGCGCGCCGGGCCCGCAGCTCCGGCGGATGGTCGCCTACCTCGCACGCCATGAGCGCCCCCTCTCTCAAGCGCCAGGCGATGCTCGCGCGCGCGAGCGCCAGGAGGCGCGAGCCATGGCGCTCGAGGAGTGCGGCATCCTCCGCTAAAGCGGCGTCGGGTACCAAGGGCTCAAGCGAAGACATAGGCGCCATAGCCGACAACCTCGTTCTTTGGCCCTGCCGTGTCGCCCGAGTTGCGCAGGTCGAGGGTCCGTGCCTTGAGGCCGCGCGCGCGCGCCACCTTGAGCAGCCCCGCGATCGGGATCCGGCCGCAGGCATCGTCCCAGCCGATTCTGGCT
>DATEQI010000585.1:0-4760 GCA_035272805.1 Alphaproteobacteria bacterium
GGCTGCACGATGGGTCCGTCCTCCTGCATGATCTCCTCGAGCCTGGCCATGAGCGCCTTGCGCTTCGTGATGTCCAGCGTGCCCTCGGCCTCGGCGAGCACCTTGTCGAACTCGGCGTTGGAGAAGCCGCTCTCGTTCCACGGCACGCCCGTGCGATAGGCGAGGCCCAACAGCATGACGCCGAGCGGACGGTGGTACCAGATCGTGCAACCGACCGGGACCTTCGTCCAAACGTCCCAATACTCCTGGCCCGGCATGATGCTGAGCTTGACGCGGATGCCCGCCTCCTTCCACTGCTCGATCGCAGCCTGGGACTCGGCCCCGTTCCACGGCGGATCCTTCGGCACGAAGATCTCGGTGTCGAAGCCGTTGGGCAAGCCCGCCTCCGCGAGGAGCTTCTTCGCCGCCGCCACGTCGCGCGGCATCGCCTTGAGCTTGGCATAGTCCGGCTGGGCCTGCGCCACGTGATGGTGCTCGCCGGGAAGCCCGAGGCCGCGGAGCGCCACTTGGACGATCTTCGCGGGATCGATGGCGAGCCGCATCGCCTTGCGCACGCGCGGGTCGTTGAACGGCTTCTCGGTCACCTTGACGCGCAGCACCGCCGTCTCCGAGGTCGCCACCTGATACATCTCGACGTGCGTCAGCGCCTTGAGCGCGTCGTACTGGACCGGGTCGGCGCCGATCAGGCCGTGGACCTGCTTCGAGGCCATGGCGGAGATGGCGGCCGAGGGGTCGTCGCCCATGTCGCTGAACTCGATGCCGTCAAGATACGGCCCGTCTCCCCAATAGCCCTTGCGCGCCTTGAGGACCGCCTTCTTGCCGAGCTCGTACCCGGTGAGCTCGAAGGGGCCGGTGCCCTGGGCCCCGGGTTGGAAGACCCCCTTGTCGTCGGGATGGAGGATCGCCATCGGGTAGTGGAACAAATGCTCGGGCACGGCCACCTGCGGCGCCTTGCAATTGAGCCGGACGGTGAAATCGTCGACCTTCTGGATCGCATTGGCGTCCCAAAGTCGCGTCGACTTCTTGGCCGCACCCTTGTCGTCCTTCTCACCCGTGTCGTACTCCTCGAGCAGGTAGCCCTTCATGAGCCCGATCACGGAGGAGCCGACCGCGGGATCGAGGCATTGCTTGAGGTTCCAGATCACCTCGTCGGCGGTGAGCGGCTTGCCGTCCCGCCACTTGACCTTCCGCCGGATGTGCAGCGTCCAGGTCTTGAGGTCCGGGCTCGCCTCCCACTTCTCGAGGAGATAGGGATGCGTGACGTTTTTCTCGTCGGTCAGCGTGAGATACTCGCAGACCTGGCGCGAGATGTTGCTGTCCCAGGCGCCCCACGAGTAGGTGTGCGGGGTCTTGATCTCCTTGATGCGGCTGCCGATGCGAAGCACGCCTCCCTTCGGCATGGCGGCTTGCGCGCGCGCGGGTGCTATGAACCCCTCTCCCGTGACCTCGCCCGCAAACGCGTAGGCCGCACTCGCCGACAATCCCATAAGCGTGGCGAGGCGCAGGAACTCGCGCCGATCCATCTTGCCTTCCGCGAACTGGGTCTTCACCAGCTCGACGTTCGGATTCCGCTTTTCGTCGCTCATGTGCATCTCCCTATGCTGGGCGCATTGTTTGGTTTTCGCCCGGTTCGCTATGCATGCCTTCGCGGCGGCTCCATCACGAACCGTCAAGGAAGCAACGCCGGCGGCACCATGGCCCGACCTCGCGCTCTACGACGGCGCGTGAGACTCCACCCAGCATCTCGAGTCACGGAGCGAGACTAAGTCCCGGCGGATGAGGGCGCCCAAGCAGAATAAGGCCTCTGCCCAGGCGACCGCGTCCCTAGCCATCGGGGCTTCGTCCATCCCCGCCAGGCGATTGCATCCTCCCGCAGCATAGGCGGGGTCACGAGCTCCGACTAGTCAAATTGCGTCACTTATCTGCCGATTCGTGCCAGTCGCCGGCCGGTTCGGCCCGCGCATAGGCGAGCCGCGCCGCCATGAGGTCGAGGTGGGCGCCGCCCGCGTTCTTGAAGAGCGTGATCTCGTCGCTACTCCGCCGGCCCGGATGGGCGCCCGTGGAGAGCTCGAAAAGATCGGCGGCGATGCCGTCCTCGGCCAAGGCACCGGACGCCATCGCTCCGCTGATGTCGCCGCAGGCGCCGACGGTGAACCAGCGGGAATCGACGAACACGCTCGCGCGCCGCACCGCCTCATCGTCGGCCTCGCGCATCTCGTTGGTGTAGCCGCCGACGAGATCGAGATGGGTGCCCGGCCTGAGCCAGCTTCCCTTGATGAGCGGCTCGCGCGCCATCGTCGCACACGAGATCACGTCCGCGCTCTCGACGGCGCGCGCGAGATCCGCGGCGAGGGCGAGCTCGACGCCCCGGAGCGGCAGCGTCTCCACGAGCCGGCGCGCCTTGGCCGGCGTGCGGTTCCAGACGAGCACGCGCCGGAGCGAGGGCCGCACGGCGAGGTGGGCCATGATCTGGTGCGGCGCCTGGCGCCCGGCGCCGACCATGAGGAGCGTCGCGGCGTCCGCCCGTGCCAAGTAGTCGGCGGCCAGCGCCGAATCCGCCGCGGTCTTGCGCAAGGTCAGCGCCGTGCCGTCGAGGACCGCGAGCGGCGTGCCGTTCCTGCCGTCGAGCAGCACGTAGAGCGCTTGCACGGCGGGGAGCGCTTCGGCCGCCTCGTTGCCGGGAAACACGCTGACGAGCTTGGCGCCGAGCGCCTCGCCGCGTTGCCACGCCGGCCAGATCAGGAAATGGTCCTCCGCCCCCGAGCGCGACGGCTGCGCGAGGAGGAGGCGGTCGACGGCATCGATGCCCTTCTGATGGCCGGCGCGCAAGGCCTCGATAAGGGCTCGGTAGTCGAGCGCCCGGTCAACCGCGTCCGCGTCGATCCAACGCATCGCCGTCTTGCCCCGTTTGCTTGCGGGCGAGCAGCCGCTAATGTTCCGACTCCGCCGCTTCGTTCCGAACCGTCGGCCCGGAACACTAGCAAAATCATAATGATGTGTTCTGGTTCCGACACAATGATGGAAATCAAGCGTCGGAACCACAACACTAGGCTCTCATATTGGCATATCCGGCGCGCGCCATCACGCCCGAGAGGAGGAGACGCCATGACCAGGAAAAATCAGCCGCGGCACGCAAGCGGGGGGTGCCTCTGCGGCGCGGTCCGCTACGAGGTCGCGGGCCCGCTTCGCCCCGTCGTCGCCTGCCACTGCTCGCAGTGCCGGCGGCAGACCGGCCATTTCATGGCGGCGACGGCGGCCGCGCGCGCGCATTTCGCGCTCACGCGCGCGGACGGGCTCAAGTGGTACGTCTCCTCGGCCAAGGCGCGACGCGGCTTCTGCGCCAACTGCGGCTCGACGCTTTTCTGGGAGGGCCGCGGCCACGACTACATCGCGATCGCCGCCGGCACGCTCGACATGCCGAGCGGCCTCAGGCTGGCGCAGCACATCTTCACCGCCGACAAGGGCGACTATTACGCGATCGACGACGGCCTGCCGCAAGCGCGCGGCGGATTATCGGGTTAGCGAGTGCCCCGTCTCGGCGGAATCGACGTGAAGCGAGCGTGTATCCGGCATCACCCCTCACCCTCCCAGCGCTACGCGCTGGGCCCCTCCCTCTCCCTCAAGGGGAGAGGGAATTCGCCTCTCCCCTTGAGGGAGAGGCCGGCCCGCAGGGCCGGGTGAGGGGTTTTACGGCCGGCAGGCCGGAAACAAAATGCAACGACCGGCCGGATGCTTGGACTATCCGCTTAGCCGGCGGTTCTCGGGATCGTGAAGTGCCGCGGCGGCGACGTGCGCGCGCCGCCGTTCCCCGAGGATCTCGACCTCGAGTGCCGTGCCCGGGGCCGCGAGTGCGGGCTCCACATAGGCCCAGGCGATGCTGCGGCCGACCGCGTGGCCGTAGCCGCCGGAGGTGACGATCCCGACGACGCGGCCGTCCTTGAGAACCGCCTGGCCGCCCAAGGCATCGGCATCCACTACCTCGACGACGAGATAGGCCAGGCGCTCGCGGGGCCCCCGCGCGCGCTCGGCCAAGAGCGCCGCGCGGCCGACGAAGTCGCCCTTGTCGAGGCGGAGGAAGCGCTCGAGCCCGGCGGCGAGCGGGGTCACCTCGCTCGAGAGCTCGGCACCCCAGCCGCGATAGGCCTTCTCGAGCCTCAGCGAGTCGAGTGCCCTGAAGCCGAAGGGGACGACGCCGAGCTCGGCACCTTCGGCCATGATCGCGTCGTAAAGCGCCGGCAGCCCTGCAATCGGCGCGTGGAGCTCCCAGCCGAGCTCGCCCGCATAGCTGATCCTGAGCGCCAGCACGCGGATGCCGCCGAGCGCAATCGCTTGCGCCGTGCGCCAAGGGAAATGCGCGTTGTCGAGGGGTGCCTTCGTGAGCTGCGCCAGGAGATCGCGCGCCCGCGGCCCGCTCACGAGAAGGGCGCCTATGCGCTCCGTCACGTTCTCGAGTGCCACGCTCTCGTCCCGAGGGAGGTGACGCTCGAGCCAATCGAGGTCGTGGAGCTCCGCGGCCGCGGCCGAGACGAGATAGAAGCGCGTCCGTGCTGTGCGCGTCACCACCATCTCCGAATAAACGCCACCCTTCTCGGTGAGGAAATGCGCAAGCACTACGCCCCCCACCTGGCGCGGGAGGCGATTGGCGATGAGGTGGTCGAGGAAGGCCTCCGCACCTGCCCCGCTCGCCTCGAACTTGGCGAAGCTCGTCATGTCGAGCACGCCTGCCCGCTCGCGCACGGCGCGGCATTCGCGCCCCACCG
>DATEQI010000586.1:0-6336 GCA_035272805.1 Alphaproteobacteria bacterium
CTTCACGCTCGAGCCCTGGCAGCAGGCGCTGGTGCTTCAGTTCGGCGAGGTCCGCCGGGTGGTCGACCAGCCAGGCCTCTATTTCAAGCTGCCGTTCATCCAGGCGGTCACTTACTACGACAAGCGCGTGCTGGACCTCGATGCCCGCTCGCCCGATGCCACCACGCTCGATCAGAAGCAGCTCCAGATCGATGCCTACGCGCGTTACCGCATCGTCAATCCGCTGCTTTTCTATCAGTCGGTGAATAACGAACAGGGTGTCGAGGCTCGGCTCGGCTCGATCATCAACTCGACGCTGCGCAATGTGATCAGCGACGTGCCGCTCTTGACGCTTCTGACGCCCGAGCGCGGGGCGCTCATGCAACGCATCACGCAAGTCGTCGACCACGAGGCCCAGGCCTTCGGCATCAAAGTGCTCGACGTGCGCCTCAAGCGGGTCGATTTGCCGGAGGCGAACATGCAGGCGGTGGTTCACCGCATGCAGACGCAGCGCGGCCAGGAGGCGCGCAAGATCCGCGCCGAGGGCGACAAGGAGGCGCGCCGCATCCATGCGGACGCGGACATGCAGGAGCGCGTGATCCTCGCGGAGGCGCACAAGCAGGCCGAGATCGTGCAGGGACAGGGCGATGCCGAGGCCCAGCGCGTCTACAACGGGGCCTACGGTCAGGACGTGCAGTTCTTCAACTTCTGGCGCTCATTGCAAGCTTTGACCGTGGCGCTGCCGAAGGACACGACCACCTACGTGGGTCCGCCCGAAGGCGATTTCTTCCGCTACTTCGGCCGCATGAACGGCGAGCCGGGTGCCGCGGCACCGGGTGCCGCCCTGGCCAAGCCGTAGCCGGGCGTGATCGCGGCTTTTCCGAGCGGGCGGGCCGAGTGGCCGATTTTCTGACCGCCCTCGGCCTTGTCCTGGTCATCGAGGGCGTGCTGTACGCGCTTTTTCCCGGCACCATGAGACGCATGATGGCGCTCATGATCACCCAGCCGCCCATGGCGGTGCGCGCGGCCGGGCTCGCAGGGGCAGCGCTAGGGGTGGTGATCGTCTGGCTCGTGCGCGGCTAGGCCGAAGGACGGGGCCGCGAGGCGGCAACCGCCTCATGCGCAATTACCTTGACCCTGGCGTGCACAAGCGGCAAATCATTCCCCAATCGTCACATTGGGATCATACTACAAGCCGAGGCGCGCTCGCCTCCGGGCGGGCTCAAGAGCAACGGAGAGAGACACGTGAATGAAGTCATAGGACGCTCCACTCCCGTGCGGGCGGGGGTCGGGCAACAAGGTCGGGGCGGCAGCGCTCGGGTTTGGCTCGTTCGGGCCGTGGCCGTCTCGGCCATGCTGTGGAGCTATGGTGCCCACGCCAAGGGGGCGCCCGACAGTTTCGCGGACCTCGTCGAGAAGCTGGTTCCGGCGGTCGTCAATGTTTCGACCACCCAGACCCTCAAGGGGCAGGAGCGGCCGGGAGTCGAGGTCCCGCAGTTTCCGCCGGGCTCGCCGTTCGAGGAGTTTTTCAAGGAGTTCTTCGATCGCCAGCAACGCGAGCAACGAGCCCGCAAGGTGACGTCGCTGGGCTCGGGCTTCATCGTCGATCCGGCCGGCTATATCGTCACCAACAATCACGTGATCGCGGACGCCGACGAGATCACCGTCATCCTCGAGGACGACGGCAGCACCAACCTCAAGGCCAAGGTCGTGGGGCGCGACAGCAAGACCGATCTGGCGCTGCTCAAGGTCGAGGCGGGCCACCCGCTCCCATCGGTCAAATTCGGCGATTCGGACAAGGCGCGCGTGGGCGATTGGGTCGTGGCCATCGGGAATCCCTTCGGCCTCGGCGGCACGGTCACCGCCGGCATCGTCTCGGCGCGCGCGCGCGAGCTCAACTCCGGGCCCTATGACGACTTCCTGCAGACCGACGCCGCCATCAACAAGGGCAATTCGGGCGGGCCTATGTTCAACATGGCGGGCGAAGTGATCGGGGTGAACTCGGCGATCTATTCGCCGACGGGCGGCAGTGTCGGCATCGGCTTCGCCATTCCCGCCTCGCTCGCCAAACCGGTGGTCGATCAGCTGCGGAAATTCGGCCACACCAAGCGGGGTTGGCTCGGCGTGCGCATACAGACCGTCACCGAGGAGATCGGCGAGACCATGGGACTGCCGAAGCCTACGGGGGCGCTCGTCGCCAGCGTCAACGCCGGCGGACCCGCGGAGCAGGCGGGCATCCAGGCGGGCGATATCATCGTCAAGTTCGACAGCAAGGACGTCCTCGATATGCGCCATCTGCCGCGCATCGTGGCGGAGACCGAGATCGGCAAGAGCGTGCCGGTCGAGATCATTCGCAAGGGCGCGCGCCGAACGGTGAGCGCCAAGGTCGGCGAGCTCGAGGAGAACGAGCAGGTCGCAAGCGCGCCCGAGAAGGAGAAGGAGAAACCGGCCGCACCCGCCAAGGAGCAGAAAGTCGAAGGCCTCGGCTTGTCGTTGGCTCCGATCAGCGCGGAGCTGCGCGAGCAGTTCGAGATCGGCGCCGAGGTCAAGGGGGTGGTGGTGACCAAGATCGCCGAGGGCGGCGGTGCGGCCGAGAAGGGAATGAAGCCCGGCGACGTGATCGTCGAGGTCAATCAGGAGGAGGTCGCCTCGCCCGCCCAGGTCGCGAGCCTCGTCGACAAGGCCCAGCAGTCCGGCCGCCGCTCGGTGCTGCTGCTGATCGAGCGGGGCGGCGACATCCGCTTCGAGGCGGTGCGCGTCGGCAAGAAATAGCGGCACCCAGCCCTTCGCCGCCCGTCTCTTTCGCGGCTCGATTCCCCCCACCTTGGGCAGGAGAGGACGCGCGTATACGCCCTATGCGCGTGCGGCCGAATGCGAAGAAGGCTGCTTACCTCACGAACTCTTCCGCGCGGTAGCCCTGGAAGAAGAGGAGGGCCGTGAGGTCGTTGTGGTCGACGCGCGCGCGCGCGGCCGCGGCGAGAGCAGGCTTGCCGCGATAGGCCACCCCGAGGCCGGCCGCGGCGATCATCTTGAGGTCGTTGGCGCCATCGCCTACGGCGAGCGTCGCGTGAAGCGGGATGCCATGCTCGCCCGCGAGCCGCTCCAACGCGGCGAGCTTGCCGTCGCGGTTGATGACGGGCGGGATGACGCGCCCGGTCAAGCGGCCCGCTCTCAGCTCGAGCCTGTTGGCCTCGTCATGGTCGAAGCCGACGAGCTCGCGCACGCGGCGCGAGAAGAAACGGAAGCCGCCGGAAATGAGGGCGGTGAAGGCGCCCTCCTTGCGCATGGTGCGCACGAGGGTCGCCGCACCGGCTGTGATGACGACGCGCTGCCACGTGCTCTCGAGGGCCTCTTGAGGGAGGCCCTCGAGCATGGCGACGCGCTCCACGAGAGCGGCCACGAAATCGAGCTCTCCGCGCATCGAGCGCTCTGTGATCGCGGCGACCTTGTCCTTCACGCCGGCGAAGTCCGCGAGCTCATCGAGCGTCTCGATGCCGATGATGGTCGAATCCATGTCGGCCAGGAGGAGCCGCTTGCGGCGTCCCTCCGCCGGCTGGGCGAGCAAGTCGAGTGGTGCTGGAGCGAGTGCCGCGTGCGCAGCCGCTTCGGCGACTTGCGGGCCAATGCCTTCGAAGGGGAGATCGACGGCCGAGCCGCGCGCGAGCCAAATGGGCGCGCCCACGCGCGCTCCTCCTTCTACGAGCGCAGAGTGCGCGTGCTCGAGCATGCTATTGTCGATGCCGCTCGACGGCGCGCCCGCGACCAGGGTCAGTACGTGCTGCATTGCAATATGAATTTGTGCACAAGCGAATTTACGAGCGTGCATTGCATTGTCGCAAGCCCGCTCGCCAGAGACGGGCGCTCTACGGACGCCTCGCCTCGAGTTCGCCCATGAGCAAGCCTGTCCTCGTCCTGGCGGGGCCGACGGCAAGCGGCAAATCGGGCTTGGCCCTTGCCATCGCCGAGGCCATGACGGGCGTCGTCATCAACGCCGACAGCATGCAGGTCTACCGCGAGCTTGCCGTGCTCACGGCACGACCCGGAGCGGCAGCGCTTGCGCGTGCCCCGCACCGGCTCTATGGCATGCTTCCCGCGGACGAGCCCTGCTCCGCCGGAGGCTGGCGGAAGATGGCGCTCGGCGAGATCGCAGCGGCCCATGCCACGGGCCGGCTCGCCATCGTGACCGGCGGCAGCGGACTCTATATCCAGGCGCTCGTCGAGGGGATCGTAGCCCTTCCGGAGGTGCCGCGCGAGATTCGCGAGAGCGCGCGCGCGCTCTTCGAAAAGCTCGGAGCCGAAGGGTTTCACGCAGCCCTTGCCGCGCGCGACCCGGTCATGGCCGGACGCTTGCGGCCGCGCGACCGCCAGCGGCTCATTCGCGCCTGGGAGGTGCTCGAGACGACGGGCGAATCGCTTGCGGCATTGCAGGAGGAGCGCAGCGAAGGCCCGCCGGCGCATCTCGACTTCGTCGGGATTCTTCTGGAGCCGCCGCGCGGCGAGCTCTATGCGGCGATCGAACGGCGCCTTGACGCCATGATTGCGGCCGGCGCCATCGCGGAGGTGGCGAGCCTCTTGGCCCTCGGGCTCGACCCGCGACTACCCGCCATGAAGGCCGTCGGCGTGCCCGAGCTGGCCTCGTATCTCCACGGCGAGCTCTCGCTCGAGGCGGCGGTTCGCCGCGCCAAGCAGGCGACCCGCCGGCTGGCCAAGCGCCAGCTCACCTGGTTCCGTCACCACCGGCCGGGGCGTGAGATCCTGATCGTGAAAGATGCCCCTTTCGCGCAACTTTCGGAAAGTTTCAAAGAGAGAATCTTTAATTTTATTCGTCAGAACCTGTTGACCGAGGCACATTGACCGTCTAGTTTGCCACTCCCCGCGCGCCCTAATCGGGCCGCGAGCCGCAGCTTTGGCGTCTTGCGGGCTTCGTCGACGTCGTCCTTGCGACGGCACGAAGCCGCATCTTGGAGGCATGAGGCGATGTCGGCGCCCGATACGACCGGAGCGGAAGTGGTCCTCAAGGCCCTTGTCGATCAAGGGGTTGAGGTCATTTTCGGCTATCCGGGCGGGGCCGTATTGCCGCTCTACGACGCTCTATATCAGCAGAACGCGCTGCGCCATGTGCTGGTGCGCCAGGAAGGCGGTGCGGTCCATGCGGCCGAAGGCTACGCGCGCTCGACCGGTCGGACGGGCGTGGTGCTGGTGACCTCGGGACCGGGGGCGACCAATGCGGTGACCGGGCTCACCGACGCGCTGATGGATTCGGTGCCGATCGTCTGCCTGACCGGGCAGGTGCCGACGCATCTCATCGGCAACGACGCCTTTCAGGAGGCGGATACGGTCGGCATCACGCGTCCCTGCACCAAGCATAACTACCTCGTGAAGCGGCCCGAGGATCTCGCGCGCGTCATGCACGAGGCCTTCTATGTGGCGCGCTCCGGACGGCCCGGCCCGGTCGTTGTCGATCTGCCCAAGGACATCCTGCAGGGGAAGGCGCCTTATGCCGGGCCCGAGCGCGTGCAGCACCGCAGCTACAAGCCCAAGCTGAAGGGCGAACGCGAGGAGCTCGAGCGCGCGGTCGAGCTCATGTTTTCGGCCAAGCGGCCGATCGTCTATTCCGGCGGCGGGGTGATCAACTCCGGTCCCGCAGCCGCGCAGCTCCTCGTGCAGTTCGTGCGCATGACTGGCTTTCCCTGCACCAACACGCTCATGGGCCTGGGCGCCTTCCCCGGGACGGACAGCCAGTTCCTCGGCATGCTTGGCATGCACGGCACCTACGAGGCGAATCTCGCCATGCACGACTGCGATGTGATGATCGCGATCGGCGCGCGCTTCGATGATCGGGTCACCGGCAAGCTCGCCGACTTCTCGCCGAGGGCGAAGAAGATCCAGATCGACATCGATCCCTCCTCGATCAACAAGAACGTGCGCGTCGATCTGGGCATCGTGGGAGATGTCGCCCATGTGCTCGAGGATCTCATCAAGCTGTGGAAGGCGAAGCAGCGGCGCCCCGACCAGAAGGCGCTCGATGCCTGGTGGAAGCAGATCGCGGAATGGCGCAAGCGCGATTGCCTCAGCTACAAGCAAGGCGAGGGCGTCATCAAGCCGCAGTACGCGATCGAGCGGCTTTACGAGCTGACCAAGGGCCGCGACCCCTACATCACGACCGAGGTCGGCCAGCACCAGATGTGGGCGGCGCAGTTCTTCAAGTTCGAGGAGCCGTTCCACTGGATGACCTCGGGCGGGCTCGGCACCATGGGCTATGGCCTGCCGGCGGCGATGGGCGTGCAGATCGCCCGCCCCGAGGCGCTCGTCATCGACATCGCCGGTGAGGCCTCGATCCTCATGAACATCCAGGAG
>DATEQI010000587.1:0-5693 GCA_035272805.1 Alphaproteobacteria bacterium
AGAAGGTCGACGACTACACGGTCCGCTTCACGCTCAACGTGCCCAACGCGCCCTTCATCGCCAACATGGCGATGGACTTCGCCACCATCATCTCCAAGGAATATGCCGACGCGATGCTGACGGCGGGCAAGCCCGAGACGGTCGACCAGGAGCCGGTCGGCACCGGGCCCTTCGTCTTCGAGAGCTACCAGAAGGACGCGATCATCCGCTACAAGGCGAACCCGACCTATTGGAACGGGACGCCCAAGATCGACAGCCTCGTTTTCGCCATCACGCCGGACAATTCGGTGCGCTACGCCAAGCTCAAGTCGGGCGAGTGCTCCCTCATGCCCTACCCGAACCCGGCCGACATCCCGGCGATGAAGAAGGACCCGGCACTCAAGGTGCTCGAGCAGCCGGGACTGAACATCGGCTATCTCGCCTTCAACACCCAGAAGAAGCCCCTCGACGACAAGCGCGTGCGCCAGGCGATCAACTACGCCATCAACAAGAAGGCGATCCTGGACGCGGTTTACCTGGGCGTCGGCATCCCGGCCAAGAATCCGATCCCGCCCTCCATGTGGTCCTATGACGACGCGGTCAAGGACTACCCCTACGATCCCGAGATGGCGAAGAAGCTGCTCGCCGAGGCCGGCCTCCCCAACGGCTTCGAGACCGACCTCTGGGCCATCCCGGTGCAGCGGCCCTACAACCCCAACGGCCGGCGCATCGCCGAGCTGATGCAGGCCGACCTCGCCAAGGTCGGCATCCAGGCAAAGGTCGTCTCCTACGAGTGGGGCGAGTACAGGAAGCGCGCCCAGGCGGGCGAGCACCAGATGGCGCAGTTGGGCTGGACCGGCGACAACGGCGACCCGGACAACTTCCTCTTCACGCTCTTGGGCTGCGCCGCGGCGGCACCGGGCGGGGGCAATATCGCCAAATGGTGCAACAAGGACTTCGACGCGCTCGTCACCGAGGCGCAGCGCACCACCGACACGGCCAAGCGCACCGAGCTCTACATGAAGGCGCAGGTCATCTTCAAGGAGGAGGCGCCCTGGTACACCATCGCGCATGCGGTGCAGGTGAAGGTGATGCAAAAGGACCTCGAGGGCTTCACCTTGAGCCCGCTCGGCGGCCACGACTTCGCCCGCGCCTATTTCAAGTAGGGAATTAGCGCGGGGATTCCCAGCGATGCGCAGTCGCCCCCCCTCCCTGCCCTCCCCCTCAAGGGGGGAGGGGAAATTCATGGCCCGCCGGCAAGAACCCCCTCCCCCCTTGAGGGGGAGGGTTGGGGAGGGGGGTATGCCCGCCGGCCGGCCGCGCTAGCCCGATGCTGCGCTTCATCTTCACGCGCTTGATCCTCATCATCCCGACCTTCATCGGGATCACGCTCCTCACCTTTCTCCTCGTGCACGCGGTTCCCGGCGACCCGCTCGAGATCCTCGCCGGCGAGCGCGGGCTGAGTGCCGCGCGTCACGCGCTCCTACTCCACGCCTACGGCCTCGACCGACCGCTCTACCTCCAGTACCTCATCTATATGGGCCATGTGCTGCGCGGCGATCTCGGGCTCTCGCTGATCACGCACGCCCCGATCATCGACGAATTCAGACAGCTCTTTCCCGCGACCGTGGAGCTCTCGCTCTCCGCCATGCTGTTCGCCGTGGTCCTCGGGCTGCCGGCGGGCATCATCGCCGCGGTCAAGCGAAATTCCGTCTTCGATCACGGCGTGATGGGGGTCTCGCTCACCGGCTATTCGATGCCGATCTTCTGGTGGGGCCTGCTCCTCATCATCCTCTTCTCCAACACGCTCGGCTGGACTCCCGTCTCGGGCCGCATCGCGGCCGAGTACGACATCGAGCCGGTGACCGGCTTCCTCCTCATCGACTCAGCACTCTCGGGCGACCAGAGCGCCTTCCGATCCGCCCTCTCGCACCTCATCCTGCCGATGATCGCACTCGGCACCATTCCACTCGCGGTCATCGCGCGCATGACGCGCTCCTCGATGCTCGAGGTCCTCGGCGAGGACTACATCCGCACCGCGCGCGCCAAGGGGCTCTCGCCGTTCTTCGTGGTGGGCGTGCACGCCTTGCGCAACGCCCTCATCCCGGTCATCACGGTGATCGGGCTCTATGTCGGCTCGCTCTTCGCGGGCGCGATCCTGACCGAGACCATCTTCTCCTGGCCCGGCGTGGGCCATTGGCTGGTCGAGGGGATCAACCGGCGCGACTATCCGGTGCTGCAGGGCGGCGTGCTCCTCATCGGCAGCGTGATCATGGTGGTCAATCTGAGCGTCGACCTGCTCTACGGCCTCATCAACCCGCGCATCCGCCACAGACGCTGAGCAGTGCCATGGCCGCCCAAAACGAGCCGCTCATCCTCGAGACCACGACCGCCCCGCCCACCCCGCTGCGCGAGTTCTGGAGCTATTTCTCCGACAATCCAGGTGCGGTCGGGGGGCTCGTCGTGCTCTTTGTCATCGTGCTCCTCGCCATCTTCGCGGACGTGATCTCACCGCACTCGCCGATCGCGACCCACGACGACGCCTTCCTGAAGCCGCCCTTCTGGGAGGAGGGCGGCACGCTCACCTACCCGCTCGGCACCGACGCGATCGGCCGCGACATGCTCTCGCGTATCATCCACGGCACGCGCTACTCGCTTCTCATCGGCAGCATCGTGGTGCTGATCTCGCTCACGCTCGGCGTCGTGATCGGCCTCACCGCCGGCTTCTTCCAGGGCGTCGTCGGCATCCTCATCATGCGGCTCATGGACGTCATCCTGACCATCCCGGGCCTCTTGCTCGCGATCGTCATCGTAGCGATCCTCGGCCCCGGCCTCACCAACGCGATGATCTCGGTCGCCATCGTCTATCTGCCGTACTTCGTCCGCATCACCCGCGCCGCGGTCATCGGCGAGCTTGCCAAGGACTACGTCACCGCCTCGCGGGTGAACGGCGCCTCGACGCCGAGACTCATGTTCATGACCGTGCTGCCGAATTGCCTCGCCCCTCTCATCGTGCAGGCGACCTTGAGCTTCTCCGCGGGCATCATCGACGCGGCAGCCCTCGGCTTCCTCGGCCTCGGCGCCCAGCCGCCGACGCCCGAGTGGGGCACGATGCTCGCCGACTCGCGCGAATTCGTGCTGCGCGCCTGGTGGGTGGTGACGCTGCCCGGCCTCGCCATCCTGATCACCGTTCTCGCGGGGAACCTGATGGGGGACGGCTTGCGCGACGCGCTCGATCCGAGGCTCAAACGCTGATGGCGCTCCTCGAGATGGCCAAGCTGAGCGTCGATTTCCCCACCAGCCGCGGCACGCTCAAGGCGGTCGATGGGGTCGGCTTCTCGGTAGAGGAGGGCGACATCCTCGGCATCGTCGGCGAGTCCGGCTCGGGCAAGAGTGTCGCGATGCTCGCGCTCATGGGCCTCGTCGCCTACCCGGGCATCGTCAAGGCAGAGCGGCTCGTCTTCGGCGGACGCGATCTCCTGACGCTCAGCGCGCGCGAGCGGCGACGCATCGCGGGCAAGGACGTCGCCATGATCTTCCAGGAGCCGATGACGAGCCTCAACCCCTGCTTCACCATCGGCTACCAGATCATGGAGACGCTGCGCATCCACGAGGGCGGCACGCACAGGACCCGCCGGGCGCGCGCGATAGCACTGCTCGAGCAGGTCGGCATCCCCGCACCCGCGGGCCGGCTTGCCGCCTTCCCGCATCAGCTTTCGGGTGGGATGAACCAGCGCGTGATGATCGCGATCGCGATCGCCTGCAACCCGCGCCTGCTCATCGCCGACGAGCCGACGACGGCCCTCGACGTCACCATCCAGGCGCAGATTCTCGAGCTCCTCATGAGCTTGCAGCGCGAGCGCGGCATGGCGCTCATCCTCATCACCCACGACATGGGAGTGGTCGCCGAGACCGCGGAGCGCGTCATCGTCATGTACGCGGGCCAGATCGTCGAGGAGGCGCCGGCCAAGGACCTCTTCGCCGCCCCGCGCCACCCCTACACCGCGGCGCTCTTGGCCGCCCTCCCCGAGCGCAGCCGCGGCGAGCGGCGGCTGCCCACGATTTCGGGCCTGGTGCCCGGGCTCGGCGACCGTCCGTCGGGCTGTCTCTTCAATCCGCGCTGCGCCTACGCCGACGCGCGCTGCCGCAGCGAGGAGCCGCCGCTCGAGGGTTTCGCCGGTTCTGGCGTGCGCTGCCATTACCCGCTCTCCGGCGCGCCGCAAGGGAGCGCGCCATGAGTGCCGTGCCGAGTGCCGCGCGGCGCGAGGTCGGCGAGGTCCCCGTCGTCGCGGCGGACCGGCTCACTAAAGTCTACCAAGTGCGGCGCGGCGTCTTCGCCCCGCCCGCGGAGCTCCACGCGGTCGACGGCGTGAGCTTCCGTCTAGCGGCGGGCCGCACGCTTGCCGTCGTCGGCGAGTCGGGCTGCGGCAAATCGACGCTCGCGCGCATGGTGACGCTGATCGAGCGGCCCACCGCCGGCAGCCTCAAGCTCGTGGGCCACGAGGTCGCCGAAGCGAAGGGGGCCGCCCTCGCCCCGCTCCGCCGCCACGTCCAGATCGCCTTCCAGGACCCCTACGGCTCGCTCAACCCGCGGCGCAAGGTGGGCGCCATCCTCGAGGAGCCCCTCGTGATCAACACGAAGATGCCGAAAGGCGAGCGCCGCGCCGCGGCGCGCGCCATGATGGCGCGCGTGGGTCTGCGCCCCGAGCATTACGAGCGCTATCCGCACATGTTCTCGGGCGGCCAGCGCCAGCGCATCGCGATCGCGCGGGCGCTCATGCTGCATCCCAAGATCGTGGTGCTGGACGAGCCGGTCTCGGCCCTCGACGTCTCCATCCAGGCCCAGGTGCTCAACCTCCTGATGGATCTGCAGGAGGAATTCGACCTCGCCTACCTGTTCATCTCGCACGGGCTGTCGGTGGTGCGCCATATCGCCGACGAGGTGATGGTGATGTACCTCGGACGCACCGTCGAGCAAGGCCCGAAGCAAGCCATCTTCACGGCCCCGCGCCATCCCTACACGAGAGCGCTCCTGGCGGCGACCCCCTTCGTCGACCCCCGCCTGCGCGCCGAGCGCGTGACCTTGCGGGGCGAGCTGCCCTCGCCCTTGGACCCGCCCACCGGCTGCGCCTTCCACACCCGCTGCCCCTTCGCCGACCGGCGCTGCCAAGCCGAGCGGCCGGCGCTCCGCTCGCTCGCGGGCGGGCTTGTCGCCTGCCACCACGCGGAGGCCATCCTTGGCGGCGAAGCGCCCCGCCATTGAGGGCAATGGCTGGCGCTGCCGGCATCCATGAAGGTTGCCGCATCTCGCTATTCGAAAAAATCATTAAAAGATCACGCGGACTCCACTGGACGGCGCCGCCCCATTCTTCCTATATAAAAGCCTGGGACCAGGTCGGGTCTCGGCCGCAAAAAAGTGCCTGTGGTTGGTGCGGCCTCAAGCGGCGTGTAGACGGCAAAAAAGACACCTCGACGAGGGAAAAAAGCGCGTCACTGCGGGGCGTTCCGGCTGGAAGACCGAATTCGCATGACGTTCGAGCGATCTCAGCGGCCGGTACGCCGGCACCGCTCGAAGTGATGCAAGCTGCCGGACCAACCGAAGAACCGCGTCGGCCGCCAGTCTTTCGGCGGAATCCTTAGCCTCGTCAATATGTTGGATATTGCCGAGCTTGCGCCGCTCAAGCGCGCGGGCCGCAGCGGGTGCGGTGGCAACC
>DATEQI010000588.1:0-4348 GCA_035272805.1 Alphaproteobacteria bacterium
CGCGATCTCGACGGCGGGCACTTCGGGGAAGGTGAGGATGGGATAGCTCGCCCAATCGACGCTGGTGACGCGGGCGCGGTCGAAGGTCACCTCCTCATGGAGCGTGCGGCTGAGCGTCTGGAGGATGCAGCCCTCGATCTGGTTCTTGAGCGCATCGGGATTGATGACGAGCCCGCAATCGTGCGCGCAGGCGACGCGGCGCACGCGCACCTCGCCGGTGCCGGGCTCGACCGCCACCTCCATCGCGATCGCGACGTAATTCTCGTTGTGCTTGTAATGCACGTAGGCGAGCCCGCGGCCGATCGCGGGCTTGCCCGCGGCGCGCTCCGGGTTGGGCGAGGGACGCTCGGTCCAGCCGAAGAGCTCGGCCGCGCGCTTCAAGACCGCGATCCCGCGCGCATCCGAGAGGGCGCTCAGGCGGAACTCGAGGGGATCGCGCCTGGCTTCGGCGGCGAGCTCGTCGGTGAAGCCCTCGACCGCGAAGCTGTTGGCGATCTTGCCGGGGGCGCGGATGTTCGACGGCCTGAGCGGCGTCTCCTTGAGCCAATGGACCACGGCCTCCATGTCGGCGACCGCATAGGGCGGATCGCCGTTCTGGCCGACGAGCCCGGCGAAGAGGCCGAGCTCCTGCTTGATACCGGCGGCCTCGGGGGCGAGGAGCGGCACGTTCGGCATGCCCTTGGTCGCGGCCGGCAGCCACATCTCGGTGCGCCAGGCGGCGATTCCGCCCTTCGCATCGAGGCTCGCCTCGAGCTCGATGAGCTGGGGCGGGCCCTTGGGGTCCCAGCCGTGCTCGTCCTCGCGCATCCATTGCACGCGCACGGGCTTGCCCACGGCGCGCGAGAGGAGGGCCGCGTCCGCCGCCGCGTCGTCGTGGCCGTTCATGCCGTAGCAGCCCGCACCGTCGAGATAGATGAGGCGGACCTTGTCCT
Source organism: Alphaproteobacteria bacterium (assembly GCA_035272805.1). Classification (GTDB taxonomy): domain Bacteria; phylum Pseudomonadota; class Alphaproteobacteria; order JACZXZ01; family JACZXZ01; genus DASPPM01. Next base: position 933 of record DATEQI010000588.1, read on the forward strand.
CGGGCAGACCGAGGATGCGCGCGAAGGCGGCACGGTACTTGTGGGTCGCCTGCGAGGCGGTCCAGATCGTGGCGCGATCCTGGCCCACGTCGGCGATGGCGCAGGACGGCCCCATCGAGGCGTGGCTCTGCACCGGCCAGAAGTAGCGCGCGGTGAAACGGCGTTCGGCGCGCGGGAGGGCCGCCACCGGATCGCCGCGCTTGGCGACGGTCTCGTCGTGGTCGATGGCACTCGCGCGCACATGGCGCTCGAGGCCCGCGCTCCCCGGCAGCCCTTGCCCTTCGCTCCAGCTCGCCTTGAGCGCCTTGGCGGCGCGGACAGCGGCCCACTCGTCCTCCGCGACGACGCCCAAGAAATCCTTGATGCGCACCGCGCGCGCGCCGGGAATGCCGGCGAGCGAGGCGTCATCGAGCGAGACGAGATGTGCCCCCACGGCGGGCGGGCGGATGGGGCGGCCGTGCAGCATGCCGGGCACGCTGAAGTCGTGGACATAGACGTGCTGTCCCGTGCATTTCGCCGGCAGGTCCGGACGCGGGAGCGGCTGGCCGACCACCCGGTAGGCGGTCGGCGCCTTGAGCGGGGCCTTGGCGTCGACCTTGAGCGCCAGGCGCTTGCCGTCGAGAAGCTGGCCGAAGTTGAAGCGCCCGCCGCCCGACACCATGCGCACTTCGCCGTCGGCGATGATGAGCTCGTTCGCCGGCACGCCGAATTTCTCGACGGCGAGCTTGAGGAGGGCCGCCCGCGCGGTCGCCGCCGCTTGGCGGATGGGCACGCCGCCGCGGGTGATGCCCGAGCTGCCGCCGGTCGGGCCCTGGTCGGGAGTAAGCGCCGTGTCGCCCTCGACAAGGGCGATGCGCGCGACCGGGAGGTCGAGCTCCTCCGCCACCATCTGGCGGATCGCGATCCTCAAGCCGGTGCCGAGGTCGACCTTGCCGGTGAAGACGGTGACCGAGCCGTCCTCATGGACGGCGAGGAAGCTTGAGACCTCGTCGAGTGCCAAGGGCTTGCCGATGTCGGCAGCGCTACCGAGGAGCGGCTCGCCGAGTGCCTGCGCCGGCCGGCTGCCACCGATGGCGAAGCTCACGATGAGTGCCCCGCCCGCCTTGAGGAGCTCGCGGCGCGTGAGGCCGGGATGCGAGAGTGCCGCCATGGCGCTCACGCTCCCGCTGCGCGCATGACGGCGCGCAGGATGCGCACATGGGTGCCGCAGCGGCAGAGCGTGCCCGCGAGGGCCTCCTTGGCCTCATCGAGCGTCGGCTTGGGCGTGCGGTCGAAGAGCGCCTTGGTCGCCATCACCATGCCGTTGGTGCAGTAGCCGCACTGGGCGGCCTGCTCGGCGATGAAGGCGGCCTGGACCGGGTGCGGCTTCTCGGGCGTGCCCAAGCCTTCGATCGTGGTGACGGCGCGCCCGGCAGCCGCGCTCAAGGGGACCGTGCAGGCGCGCGCGAGCCTGCCGTCGATGAGCACCGCGCAGGCGCCGCATTGGCCGAGGCCGCAGCCGAACTTGGGCCCGGAGAAGCCGAGCTGGTTGCGCAACACGTAGAGGAGCGGGGTCTCGGGGTCCCAGCTCTCCACCTTGCGCGCGCTGCCGTTGACCTGGAGCTCGATTGTCGCCATCGCTGCCTCCGCGAGGATGCGTCTCGACCGTCAAGCATGTCCCGATTGACGCCCGCGTGCAACCGGATCGCGGCCGGTGTCGCAGCCTCGCGCTTGCGCTGTGTAAAGGTGCCTCGGACTGGCCTCGGTGCGTCCTTCGAGACGCTCGCTGCGCTCGCTCCTCAGGATGAGGTTAAGTCTTTCTGCCACGCACAAATTTGCCTCATCCTGAGGAGCGCCCCGCGGGCCGAAGGCCCGCTCTTTTGCATGATGCAAGAGAGGCGCGCTTCGCGCGCCTGGGGGCGCGTCTCGAAGGACCCACGACGGTACTGCAAGCGTCCTTGAGATGTGTGCATTAACTAGCGCCGTCGCGGGGACAAGCTTCGCGGGCATGACGGAAGAAAAACAATTCATTTAATTCGCAACGAGTCTTAAGCTCCGCACCGCGGGCGACGACACGGAAGCAGGGGAGCGAGGAGGGGACATGCGCATCGCGATCATCGGCCAGCAGGATTTCGGCAAGGCGGTGTTGGAGGCGTTCTTGGGCCGCGGCGACGAGGTGGCGGGCGTCTTCGTCGCGCCCGAGAAGCCGGGTGCCAGGCCCGATCCCTTGCGCCAGGCCGCCGAGGCCAAGGGGATCAAGCTCTTCCAGATCGCGAAGTACGGCGAGCCCCAGGCGCAGGCAGCCCTCCGCGGGCTTAACGCCGACATCGGCATCATGGCCTATGTGCTCGCCTTCGTGCCGCAGAGCTTCTGCGTCCTCCCGAAGCACGGCACCATCCAGTACCACCCCTCGCTGCTGCCGCTCCATCGCGGTCCCTCCTCGATCAACTGGCCCATCATCAAGGGCTTTACCAAGACCGGGCTCAGCATCTTCCGTCCCTCGGACGGGCTCGACGAGGGACCGGTCGTGCTGCAGAAGGAGGTCGCGATCGGGCCGGACGACACGCTCGGCTCGCTCTATTTCGACAAGCTCTTTCCGATGGGCGTGGCCGCCATGCTCGAGGCGGCCGACCTCGTGCTCGCCGGCAAGGCCAAGGAGGTCGTGCAGGACGAGAGCCGGGCGACCTACGAGGGCTGGGTGCGCGAGGCGGAATCGCGCATCCATTGGGCCCATCCGATTGACGAGAGCTACAACCTCATCCGCGGCTGCAATCCGCAGCCGGGTGCCTGGACGACGCTTCAAGGCAAAAAGCTCTTCCTCTACGACGCGCAGATGCGCATCGCGCGTACCTTCGGCGAGGTGCGCGGCAAGAAGATCGGCCAAGTGGTGGCAGTGTCGGAGAAGAGCTTCACCGTCTTGGGCCAGGGCGGCTTCGTCGAGGTCTTGCGCTGCCGCTTCGAGGACGGCAAGAAAATCGCCGCGAACGAGGCGGGGATTGCGGAGGGGACGCTGCTCGGCGCGTGAGGCGCGCCGGCGACCTCAATAGCCGAGCGCGTGCGGCAGCCAGAGGGCAAGTGCCGGGACGAAGGCGATGACGAGGAGGCAGAGCAGCAAGACGCCGAGATAGCCCAACATCGGCTTCACCGTCGCCTCGATCGCCACGTTGCCGATCAGGCAAGCGCCATACAAGCCGAGGCCGAGCGGGGGAGAAAAGAGGCCGATCCCCATGGCAATCACCAGCACGACGCCGAAATGGAGCGACGCGATGCCGATCTGCGCCGCCACCGGAACCAGAAGCGGCCCGAAGATGATCAATGCCGCGGCCCCCTCCAGGACCGAGCCCATGAAAATCAGGATCACGATCGAGAGCAGCATGAAGAGCCAGGTGCCGCTGCTGTGCGACAAGCCGATCATCGTCTCGGCCAGCGCGTGCGGC
>DATEQI010000589.1:0-4803 GCA_035272805.1 Alphaproteobacteria bacterium
TACCTGGAATTCAATGGCGCCTCGAAGAACTATGACGGCTTCGGACGGAACGCGTCCGACAACAATACCCTCTATGCCTTTCTCTGGACTGCATTCTAATGGCGGGGCGTGGTCGGTCGCATGGAAGGAGCTGTGCCGTGAGGAGTTCGAGTATTTGGCTCGTTGCGCTCATGCTTTTCGTTGCCGGAAACGCATGGGCCGCAGGCGCCCCGCCTGAGCTGGCGGTCAAGGTGTGCTCCACTTGCCACGGGATAGGCGGGCGCAGCATAGCACCCACCTTCCCCGAGCTCGCGGGCCAGAAGGCGGCGTATCTCGAAACCCAGCTTCACGCCTTCCGGGACCGCAGCCGGGCCGATCCGCATGCCCAGGCGTACATGTGGGGCATGGCGTCCCAGCTCACTGACGACGCCATCAAGGAGCTTGCCGAATATTATGCCGCCCAGCCTCCGGCCCCCGGCACGGCGCAAGACCCCGCCGAGGTCGCGGCGGGCCAGAAAATCTTCGCGGAAGGCATAGCGGCGGAGCAGGTGCCGGCCTGTTCCACTTGCCACGGTGCGAAGGCCGAAGGTACCGAGATAGCGCCTCGCCTCGCGGGACAGCACCGCGAATATCTCGCGGCGCAGGCTTTAGCCTTCAAGAACGCGCTGCGCGCCAACGACGTCATGCACGAAAACGTAAAGAACATCACCGACGAGCAAATTCGCCAGGTGGCGGCATATCTCGCTTCTCAATAGAATCGGGCGAGAGGTGGGGCGCGGCGAAACGCAGCGCTTCGTCCTCGCGCTGAGATTGGCACACGAAGGATGATGGGGCCGGTAATGCAACTCGGGCGATTCGCGTCGGCGTCGTGCCTCGCAGTGCTTCTGGCCGGCTGCGGCGTCACTGCGGTGGAGAGCTCAGGTGGCGAGGGCACGATTACCTTGCGCGGCGACTACTCGAGCGTGTCGCACTCGGCGCAGGCGCTCGAGAAGGATATGACGGAAGAGGCCAACCGGCGTTGCCCAGGCGGTTGGGCCAAGATCAGCGATACCGCCAATAGCGGCGCAATCTCCGGTGGCCGGGTTTGGCAGATCCGCTGCAATACTCCCGTCGCCACGACGGGCGGAGGAAGCGCAGCCGCGCCCGCGCCGACGGCTGGCGCTGTTGCCAAGGCGGCTCCGGCGGCCGCTCCCGTGGCCCCGCCGGCCGCACCCGCGCGCGCGATGGGGTCGCAGCTCATGAGCCGCGAGGACCTCTCACGCGTGCTCGCCGGAGCGGTGCGGCGAGCCGGTCCTTATCTCAGCGACGACGCCGCGCGTACGATCGTGGAGCAGGAGCTGACCGATCTCGCCGCGGCAGGAATCCGAGTGGTCGGACCGAACGGGCAAGTGATCCCGCTCGCACGCGCGTCCCCATGAGGATTTGAACGGGCGCCTGGTCGAGCCTGTGCCATCGCTAGGCCCCCTTATGCCGCCGCTCGGCTAAGCACCCCCATCCTCGACGGTGCGACAGGCCAAAGGGGCAAGCGGCTCGCCGAAGCTCAGGCGCGATCGTAAGCGAGCTTGATCATGGTGAAGATATAGACGATCGCGAAGCCGGCAAGCGCCAGGCCGAACAGGTAAAAACCGGTATCCACGGCGCGCGAGGCCAGGAACAGGCCGAGGAGACCGAGGAGGCCCGCAAAGACGCTCATGATCACGCTGCCGATATCCCACATGGTCCGTCTCCTCTGCTGAAGCCAGTCATCAGCGATCCGAATCGCGGCTGCGGCCGCTAGGCGGCGGCGCGCGTCCTTCCTCCTCGGCCTCGTCGTCGAAGAGGATGCGGTTGGCCGCCCCCTCGAGATCGTCGAACTGGCCGGCGCGGAGCGCCCACAGGAAGGCCGCAAGCCCGGCGAGGCCGAGCAAAAGGGCTGCTGGAATGAGGATCAGAAGGCTGCTCATGCCTTGGCACTCCCTCTGAGCCGGAGCGCGTTCGAGATGACGAGCAGCGACGAGGTCGACATGGCCGCCGCCGCGAGGAGCGGGGTCACCATGCCGAGAAGCGCCAACGGCACGACCAGCAGGTTGTAGCCGAGCGCCAACGCGAGGTTCTCCCGCACGAGCCGCTCGCTCTGCCGTGCCACCTCGAGGCATTCGAGCACGGCACCGAGGCGCTCGCCCTGGAACACCGCATCCGCCGCGGTCTGGCTCACGTCGACCGCGGAGGAGGGCGACAGCGAAACATCCGCCGCGGCGAGCGCCGGCGCGTCGTTGAGACCGTCGCCGACCATGGCGACGCGGCGGCCGCAGGCGCGGAGCGAGGCGAGGCGGCCGCATTTCTCGTTGGGCGTGGCGCCCGCGCGCCAGGTCTCGATGCCCGCCGCGCGCGCCGTGGCGGCGACAGTCGCCGCCTGGTCGCCCGAGAGGAGCTCGACATGAAGCCCGCGCGCGGCGAGGGCCGCGACCGTGGCGCGGGCGTCCTCGCGGAGCGGATCGGCGAAGCCAAAGCGGCGCGGCGCGCGGCCGGGCCGGGCGAGCCAGAATTCGGGGCCCGCAAGCGTAAGCACCTCCTCGTCGGCGACCGCGCAGAAGGCCCGGCTGCCGAGCCGCACCTCGCCTACTGCCGTGGCGAGCGAGAGCCCTTCGCCCGGATGCTCGACCACACCCGCGGCCGGGGCCACGTTCGGCGCCGCGCGGCAGAGCGCCTTGGCGAGCGGATGGCGGCTCGCGGCGGCGAGCGAGGCGGCCAAGGAAAGCTCGTCGGGCGTCGTACGGGCGTCTCTGAGGAGTGCCGCCCGGCCGAGCGTGAGCGTGCCGGTCTTGTCGAACACGACCGTATCGACGCGCGCCAGGCGCTCGAGCGCGGTCGCGGACTTGAGCAGGATGCCCCGTCGCAGAAGGCGTCCGGATGCCACGATCTGCACCACGGGCACCGCAAGCGCCAGCGCGCACGGACAGGTGATGATGAGCACGGCGATCGCGTAAAGAAGTGCCGTCTGCCACGGCACACCGATGGCGAGCATCCAGGTGAGGAAGGTGAGCAAGGCAAGCAGGTGGACGACGGGGGCGTAGAAGCGCGCCACCCGGTCCGCCAGCACGACGTAGCGTCCCCTGCCCTGCTCGGCCGCCTCCATGAGACGCACGATCTCGGCAAGAAGCGTGCCTTCGCCGCTCGCCGTCACCTGAATGCGCAAGGGGCCGGCAATGTTGACCATGCCGGCGAAGACAGGCGTGCCCTCGCGCGCCGGCACGGGCAGCGTCTCGCCGGTGACGAGGCTGGCGTCGAGCTCGGAGGCGCCGCTCGCGACGCGGCCGTCGACGCCAATGCGCTCGCCCGCCGCGATATGGACGATCTCCCCGGCCCTGACCGTCTCGGGCATGCGGCGCTCGACCGCCCCGTCCGGCCGGAGGACGCGCACGTCGGCGGCCTTGAGCGCCACGAGCTGCTCGGCCGCCGAGCGCGCCTTGCCGCGCGCGCGTGCGTCGAGATAGCGCCCGATCAGCAGAAAGAACACCAGCGTGATCGCCGAGTCGAAATAGGCATCGCGCTGATGGTTGAGCGTCTGGAAGAGGCTCATTCCGGTCGCCAGCAGAATGCCTATCGAGATCGGCACGTCCATGTTGGTGCGAGCCCGGCCGAGGGCTGCGAGTGCGGAGCGAAAGAACGGCTGGCCGGCGTAAAGGATGGCCGGCATGGCGATGAGTGCCGAGAGCCAGTGCATCAGGTCGCGCGTGGCGCCGCCCATCTCGCCCTCGCCCGACCAGATCGAGATCGAGAGCAGCATGACGTTGCCGGCGGCAAAGCCGGCAACGGCCATGGCCCTCAAGAGCGCCTTCTCGTGCCGCGCGTTCGCCGAGGCGAGCTTCTGCGGATCGAAGGGCACGGCGCGGAAGCCGAGTGCCGCGATCCTGCCGACGTGCGCCGCGGCGTCCGACGCCGGGCCGCGCCAGCGGAGCCTGAGGCGCCGGGTCGACATGTTGACCCGGCCCTCCACGACTTGGGGCTCGCGCGCGAGCACGCTCTCGATCAGCCAGACGCACGCCGCGCACGACAGCCCGTCGATCATGAGATGGAGCGTCGAAACCCCGCTCCGCGCATCGATCTCGACATGGCGGGCGTAGTCGATCCCGCCGTCCGCTTCGGGTTTGAGCGGCGGCACGCGTGGATCGAGCACCCGGCGCGCATAGAACGCCTCCAAGCCGAGTCCGTCGATGATGGCGCGCGCGGCGGCGCAGCCTCGGCAGCAGAATTCGTCGCGCGCATCGGCCGGCAGCGCTGTCCCGCAGTGCGCGCAACGCAGCATCGCGCGCCCGCGCGGTGCCGCGGCTATCGCTGCGGGCGAGGCCCTTGCGGAAATGGCGCCGTCCGCGACGCTCATGGCGCCAGGATGCGTCGGCCGGTATGGACCATCGCCTCACCTTCCGCGGCCGTCACGTAGACGTCCCATTGGCCCGGCTGCGGCAGTGCCAAGGGTGCTGCGTAGCGCCCGCGCGCGGTCCGCTCGAGGAGGACCGGTATTTGGGCGGGCTCGCCGAGCGGACGCACGAGCTCGGCCTTGATCGCCAGGCGCTCGAGCGGCATGCCGTCCCTGTCGCTCGCGTCGACGACGAGCTGCCCGCTCTCTTTGCCCTTGTCGTCAGGGACGAACGCGATCGCCAACTTCCAACCGAGCTTCGCTTCTTTTTCCGCCTGCTCGATGACGCGGTTGTAGGCGAGGCCCTCGTCATAGGCGTGATCGGTCGTGAGCCCGCTCCAGCTCGCGAGCGCGAAATAGACCAGGCCGCCGTTGACCGCAAAGACCACGGCGAACGCGGCAACGATCGCCCACGGTACCCAGCGGCA
>DATEQI010000590.1:0-14978 GCA_035272805.1 Alphaproteobacteria bacterium
AGCGGCCCGCGGCTTTGCCTCGCCGGGCTCGCCTTCGGCAAGGCCTATAGAATCGAGATTCGCGCCGGCCTTCCGGCGGGCTCGGGCGCCAAGCTGGCCGCGGGCGAGAGCGTTCCGCTCAGCTTCGCGGACAAGGCGCCCATCGTGCGCTTCACGTCCACTTCCCAGTTCATTCTGCCGCGCAGCGGGAATGCGGGCGTGCCGATCACGACCGTCAACCTCGACGAGGTCGCGCTGCGCGTCTACCGGGTGAGCGACCGCGCGCTCTTCCAGAAGCTCGACCTGCAGAGCATGATCAGCGTCTACCAGCTCGAGCAGCTCGAATCGGAGGTGGGTGCCCTCGTGTGGTCCGGCAAGATGACGACCCGCGGCCGGCGCAACGAGACGACCGTCACCGCCTTCCCCATCCGCGAGATCGTCAAGCCGTGGAAGCCCGGCGCCTACGTCGTGGTCGCAGCGGAGAAGTTCGACGTCCCCGACGAGGAGCGCTGGCGCGAGACCGCGGCGGCGCAACTCGTCTACGACACCGACCTCGGCCTCACCGTGTTCCGCGGCACGGACGGCTTGAACGTGTTCGTCCGCTCGATCGAGAGCGCCAAGCCGGTCGCCGGTGCCGAGCTCGCTCTCATCGCGCACAATAATGACGAGCTTGGCAGCACCCTGACCGATGCGCAAGGGCGCGCCCAATTCGCCCCCGGCATGCTGCGCGGCACGGACGCCACCGAGCCGCTCATGGTCATGGCCTACGGTCCGAGCGCCGACAAGAGCAAGGCGGAGGACTTCAACCGCATCCTCCTCACCACCGCCGCCTTCGATCTCTCGGACCGCGGCGTCTCCGGCCGGCCCTCGCCCGCAGCCCTCGATGTCTATATCGCGACCGACCGCGGCATCTACCGCCCCGGCGAGACGGTCAACATGGTCGCCCTCGTGCGCGACGCCGCCGCAATCGCGGCCGAGAAAGCGCCCGTCTCGCTCGTCATCAACCGCCCGGACGGCGTCGAGCAAAGCCGCCTCCTGCTCGCCGATGCCGGCGACGGCGGCACGCACGTGCCCTTCCAGCTGAGCTCCACGGCCCAGCGCGGGCTGTGGAGCGTGCGGGCCGTGCTCGATCGCAACACGGCCATCGGCAAGGCCGAGTTCATGGTCGAGGACTTCGTGCCGCAGCGCCTCAAGCTGACGCTCAGCAGCCAAGCGGCGGCACTCGCCAGCGGCGACAAGATCGCCGTCGCCGCGGAGGCGCGCTTCCTCTATGGCGCACCTGCCGCCGGCCTCTCGGGCGAGGCCGAGCTGCAATTGTCGGTCGAGCCCACGCCTTTCCCAAACTATCGCGCCTTCCGCTTCGGCCGGCAGGAGGAGAAGCTCGAGCTCAAGCCGGTGACGCTCGAGGTCGCCGAGACCGACGCGGACGGCAAGACGACCGTCACCGGCGCGCCGCTCGAGCTGCCGCGAACGAGCCTGCCGCTCAAGGCCGAGATCAAGGTCGGCATCCACGAGCCGGGCGGGCGCGTGACCGAGGACACACTCACGCTCAAGGTGCGTACGCGTCCCCTCTTCGTCGGCCTGCGCCCGCTTTTCGAGGAGGCCGTGGCCCTCGGCGACGACGCGCGCTTCGAGCTGGTAGCACTCGACGCCGACGGCAAGGCGCTGGCGCGTCCGGGCCTGAGTTACGAGCTCATCCGCCGCGACGTCCACTGGCAGTGGTACGAGACGAATAGCGGGTGGAAGTACGAGGCGATCTACAAGGACGTGCCCCTCGGCTCCGGCACGCTCGCAGCGCTCGCCGAGCGGCCGGCGACCCTCACGCTCCCGCTCTCCGGCTGGGGGCGATATGTGCTGACGGTCAAGGACGCGGAGAGCGGGGCGGTGAGCAGCGTCGTCTTCCGCTCCGGCTGGTGGGACGCCGGCCCCGAGGCGGCGGACACCCCCGATAAGGCCAACGTGGTCGCCGAGCGCGAGAAATACCGCGTGGGCGAGACGGCGCGTCTCACCATCAAGCCGCCCTTCGAGGCGGACGTGCTCGTCGCCGTCGCGGGCAATCATATCTTCGAGACCCGCGAGCTCCACGTGCCCGCAGAGGGCGCTGCGATCGAGATCCCGGTCAGCGCGAGCTGGGGCAGCGGCGCTTATGTGATGGCGACCGCCTATCGCCCCTTAGGTGCGGGCAAGGCCCATGAGCCGGTGCGCGCGGTCGGCGTGAGCTGGGTCGGGGTCGATCTCTCGGAGCGCACGCTCGGCGTGAAGCTTGCCCTGCCGGAGCGCATCCGGCCGCGCGCCTCCCTTGCGGTGCCGGTCGTCGTGAGCGGGCTCGCCGCCGGCCAGTCGGCGCATCTGACGCTTGCCGCGGTAGATGAGGGCATTCTTCAGCTCACCCATTTCAAGACCCCGTCGCCCGCCGATTACTATTACGCCAAGCGCCAGCTCGGCGTTGCCATGCGCGACGACTACGGCCGGCTCCTCGACGAGCGCGATGCGCCCGCGGGCGCCATCCACGTCGGCGGCGACACCTCGATCGGCGGCGCGCCCCTCGCCGTCGTGCCGACCAAGACGGTGGCCCTCTTCTCCGGTCTCGTCGAGACGGACAAGGACGGGCATGCAGAGATCACGCTCGAGGTGCCCGATTTCCAGGGCCAGCTGCGTTTCATGGCGCTCGCCTACAACAAGACCCAGCTCGGCGCGGGCGAAGCCAACGTCGCCGTGCGCGATCAGGTGGTGGCGGAGGCGACGTTGCCGCGCTTCCTCGCCCCCGGCGACAAGAGCCGCCTCTCGCTCCTGCTCCACAACGTCGAAGGTGCCGCCGGCGACTACACAATGTCGCTCGCGGCAAGCGGTGCCGTCGGCCTCGAGGGCGACGGCGAGCGCGCGGTTGCGCTCGGCAGCGGCGAGCGCAAGCTCCTGGCCCTCCCGATCGAGGGCAAGGAGAGCGGCATCGGCACCTTCACGCTCAAGCTCAGCGGTCCCGGCGGCTTCGCCGTCGAGCACGAGTGGCAGATCGCGGTGCGGCCGCCGCAGGTGCCGATAACCCAGGACCTGAGCGCCCAGCTCCAGCCGGGCCAGGCCGTCCATCTCGACAGCTCGCTCGTCGCCGATATGATCCCGGGCTCGGCCCATGTCGGCGTCACCTTGTCGAGCTGGCGCGGCTTCAACGTCCCGGCACTCCTGGGCGCCCTCGACCGCTATCCCTACGGCTGCCTCGAGCAGACCACCAGCCGTGCCTTCCCGCTGCTCTATTTCAACGAGGTGGCCGCTGCCGGCCGCGCCAAGCAGGACCTGGCACTGCCCGAGCGCGTCCAGCAGGCGGTCAACCACGTGCTCGACATGCAGGGTGCGGCCGGCGACTTCGGCCTCTGGGGGCCGACGGATACGGCCTACCCCTGGCTCTCGGTCTTCGCCCTCGATTTCCTCTACGAGGCGAAGAAGGCGGGCTATGTGGTGCCGCAGTCGGCCCTTCAGCGCGGCATCCGCTGGCTCTCGGAGATCACCCATGAGCGCGACATCGTCGCGGCCGACGAGGACAACCGCGAGTATTGGAAGGACAAATGGCACCGGGCGCGCATCCGGGCCTACGCCTTCTACCTTCTCGCCAAGATGAACGCGACCAATCTCGGCGACTTGCGCTACTTCCACGACAACGAGCTTGCCGCCGTCGATTCCGCCCTCGGCTACGGCCAGACCGCGGCGGCGCTCGCCATGGCGGGCGACCGCACGCGCGCCACGAACGGCTTCCGCCTGGCGCGCCAGGCGCTCGATCGCAACGTGACCCGGGACTATTACGGCTCGCGCTTGCGCGACCTCGCGGCACTTACCGCCGCCGCGTCCGAGGCGGGCGAGCAGACGCTCCTGCGCCTCCTCTTGGACGATCTCTCGCGCGTCACCTACCGCTCCGGCTGGACCACGACCCAGGAGGATGCCTGGATGCTGATCGCCGCCCACGACCTGCTCAAGACGGCCGGGGCGGTCTCCCTCGAGATCGACGGCAAGCCCGCCGAGACGAGCGACCAGCCGGTAGCGCTCGCACCCGACGCGGCGGCGCTCGCCAAGGGCATCGACATCCGCAATGCGGGCGACAAGCCGATCTGGAGCCTGGTCACGATCGAGGGCACCCCACGCTTGCCCGAGCCCGCCGAGGCGAACGGCTTCTCGATCGCGCGCCGCTTCCTCAACCTCGACGGCGACGAGATCGATCCCCAGGAGCTCAAGCAGAACGAGCGCATCGTCATTGCCCTCTCGGGCTCGGCATCGGACAAGGCCGAGCATGATGCCGTGGTGGTCAATCTGCTGCCGGCGGGATGGGAGATCGAGAGCATCGTCAAGCCGAGCACCGACGAGAACAGCGAATTCTCCTGGCTCAAGGTGACGACCGTGCGCATGAAGGAGGCCCGCGACGACCGTTTCGTCGCCGCCGTCAGCTTCGGGCGGGAAAGCCGTTACGCCCAGCAGGACAACAAGTTCGAGGTCGCCTTCGTCGTCCGTGCGACGACGCCGGGCACTTACGCGCTACCGGCCGCCTCGATCGAGGACATGTATCACCCGGTCCTTCACGCCCGCACGGCGATGGGCACGGCGGTGGTGGCGCCGAGGGAGTAGTGCCGTGGCTCGGAGAGCCAGGCTCGCATATCTTCTCGGCGCCGTGCTCGGCGCCGCCCTCATTGCCGGCTCGGCCCTTTATCTCCTCGACCGTCTCTTCCCGCCGCAGCTCGCGCGCTACGCCGATGCCTCGACGGTGGTGCTCGACGAGAGGGGCGAGATCCTGCGCGCCTTTACCGCCCCCGATCAGGCTTGGCGCCTCAAGACGGCGGTCAGGGACGTCGACCCGCTCTATCTCGCGATGCTGCAGGCCTACGAGGACAAGCGCTTTGCCTCCCATTGGGGCGTCGATCCGCGAGCGCTCGCGCGCGCGCTCTGGCAGTGGCTCGCCGCGGGCCACATCGTCTCGGGCGGCTCGACGCTGACAATGCAGACCGCGCGCCTCTTGTCGCCGCGGCCGCGCACGCTCCTCGGCAAGACGCTCGAGATGCTGCGGGCGCTCCAGCTCGAGCGACGTTACTCCAAGGCGCAGATCCTCTCGATCTACCTGACGCTCGCCCCCTTCGGCGGCAATCTCGAGGGCGTGCGCGCCGCCTCGCTCGCCTATTTCGGCAGGGAGCCGCGCCGCCTGACGCCCGGCGAGGCGGCACTCCTGGTGGCACTTCCCCAGTCGCCCGAGCGGGTGCGGCCCGATCTCCATCCGGACGCGGCGCGGCACGCGCGGGACAAGGTCTTGCGTCAGCTCGGCGCGCGCGGCAGGCTGAGCGAGCTGCGGGTGGCAGAGGCACTCGCCGAGCCGATCCCCGAGCGCCGCGCGGCACTCCCCTTCCTCGCCCCGCACCTTGCGGCCGAGCTTGCCGCGAGTGCCGCACCCGGCAGCCAGCTCCGCACCACGCTCGACGGGCGGCTCCAGCGCCGCATCGAGGACCTCGTCCGCCGCGAGCCGATCGAGGAGGGTGCTTCGATCGCGGTGACGGTGGTCGAGAACCGCGGCCGGCGCGTGCGCGCCGAGCTCGGCAGCGCCGACTTCGCGGCACCCTTCGGCCAGCTCGACATGACGCGAGCCAAGCGCTCGCCCGGCTCGACGCTCAAACCTTTCATCTATGGCATGGGCTTCGATGCGCTCCTCGTCCATCCGGATACCATCGTCGAGGATGCGCCCTTACGCCTCGGCGACTATGCGCCGCAAAACTTCGACCGGGAGTATCACGGCGAGGTGACGGTGCGGGAGGCGCTCCAGCGCTCGCTCAATATTCCCGCGGTGGCGCTACTCTCCCGGCTCGGACCGCAGCGCTTCGTCGCGGCCTTGCGCGCCGCGGGCGCCGAGCTCGCCTTCGACGAGGGGGCGAGCATGCCGACGCTTGCGGTGGCGCTCGGCGGCGTGGGCATCAGCCTGCGCGACCTCGTGATGCTTTACGCAGCCCTCGCCGACGGCGGATGGGTCCGCCCGCTGGCACTTCGGCCCGAGGGCGCGGCTCAGCGCGCGACGGCGCTTCTGACGCCGGCATCGGCCTGGTACCTGACCGACATCCTGCGCGGGGTCGCCCCGCCCGAGCCGCTCGTGCGGCTGCCGCTTGGCAATGCCATGCGCCAAATCGCCTTCAAGACCGGCACCTCCTACGGCTTCCGCGACGCCTGGTCGGTCGGATATTCGGAGCGTTACACCGTCGGTATCTGGGTCGGCCGGCCCGATGGGGCCCCGCGTCCGGGCCATTACGGCATCCTCTCGGCGGCACCGCTCCTCTTCAAGATCTTCGCCCTCTTGCCCGCGGACGAAGCGACCCTAGCGCCGCCCGCGGAGATGGCCGCGGAGGGCCTGCCGCGCACGCTTCCCGTGGCACTTCGCCGCTTCTCCGCGAGCGGAGCGGAGCCGGCCATCGGCGAGCGGCGACCGGCTTCGCAGCTCCGCATCCTCTTTCCTCCTGCCGATGCGAAGCTCGAGCTCGCGATGGAGGACGGGCGCCTCGCCACCATCGCACTCAAGGCCGTGGGCGGCACGCAACCGCTCAGCTGGGTGGTCAACGGCAAGCCCGTCGCCACCACGAGCGAGCCGGGCGAGGTTGCCTTCTTCGCGCCCGACGGACCGGGCTTCTCGACCCTTTCCGTTATCGACGCGACCGGCGAAAGGGTGAGTGAGACCGTGCGGCTCGGCGGCGCGGAATAGGGCCGTCGTTTCGCACTTCTTCTCGAAAGCCCGCAATCCCGTAGGGAGCTATGCGTTCCGCGTCTGTTCGGCTGGCGGGGGAAATATCGGCCGCAGCCGGTCTCCCGCACTTGCGCCTCGCAAGGGGACCGTTCATTTTTCACAGCAGGGCGAGGCGATCGCCGGGAGAGAAATATTTCGACCAAGCGGAGGACGGAACATGGCTGGCGCAAGCACGACGCTTCACGAAGAAGTGGGGAAGCTCAAGGCGGGGACGATCGACCGGCATCGCGCGCTCGTCTCGTTGCAGGAAGAGCTCGAGGCCGTCGATTGGTATAACCAGCGCGCGGATGCGACCGAGGACGAGGAGCTGCGCGCCATTCTCGCGCATAACCGCGACGAGGAGGAGGAGCACGCCGCCATGGTGCTCGAGTGGCTGCGCCGGCACGACGCCAACCTGAGCACCCAGCTCGAGACCTACCTGTTCAAGGAAGGCTCGATCGTGGCCGCCGAAGGGGGAGAAAAGGGGGCCGCAACCGCCGCTGCGGGTGCCGCTTCCGACGGCTCGCTCGGCATCGGCAGCCTGCACGGCATCGGCAGCCTAAGCGTTGCGGGGAGTTGAGCCATGAACAGCCTCTTTCGCGAGCTTGCGCCCGTCACCGCCGCCGCCTGGGCGGAAATCGACAGGGAAGCGACGCGCACGCTTAAGACGACGCTCGCCGCGCGCAAGCTCGTTGATTTCTCAGGTCCGCAAGGTTTGGCGAGAGCCGCACTCGGCACCGGGCGCTCCAAGCCGATCGCCTCGCCACCTCAAAGCGGCGTCGCGGCGCGGCTGCGCCAAGTGCTGCCGCTCGTCGAGCTGCGCGTACCCTTCGAGCTCTCGCGCGTCGAGCTCGACGCCATCGATCGCGGCGCCAAGGACCCCGATCTCGATCCGCTCATCGAGGCGGCCCAGAAGATCGCCAAGGCCGAGGACCACGCGGTCTTCCACGGCTATGCGGCCGCCGGCATCAGCGGCATCTGCGAGGCGGCCCCCGGCAAGCCCGTGAGCCTCCCCGGCAATTACGAGGACTATCCCTTGGCCGTGGCGGCGTCGCTCACGCGGCTGCGCGCAGGGGGGGTCGACGGGCCTTATGCGATCGCACTCGGCCAACAGTGCTACACGGGGCTGACCGAGACGACGAAGGGCGGCTACCCGGTCATCCAGCACGTGCGGCGCCTCTTGGACGGCCCCATCGTGTGGGCGCCTGCGGTCGACGGTGCCGTGGTGCTCTCCACGCGCGGCGGCGACTTCGAGCTCACCGTCGGGCAGGATTTCTCGATCGGCTATCTCGACCACACGGCGGACTCGGTGCGGCTCTATTTCGTGGAGAGCTTCACCTTCCAGCCGCTCTCGCCTCAGGCGGCGGTGCCGCTCGTCTATCCGGCGAAGCGGGCTAAACGCGCGTAGTGTCCTGGTTCTGAAATTCACGACATCAGGAAAACATTTGTCATTGCGAGGCGCCCGAAGGGCGCCGAAGCAATCCAGAAAGGGTTTCGCACCAGGTGCGCTGGATTGCTTCGCTGCGCTCGCAATGACGGTTATCTCCGGGTGAGACGAACTTCCGAATCGGGACACTCGCACCGATTTTTGCGAGTTTGTGAGTCGCCTTCCGGCGACTCACGAGCTGCACCGCGGCCGCCCCTCGCCAATTCCCTCGTCACTCCGGGCGTTACTGCGTGACCAGCCTCTGCCAGGTCTCCTTCATCTTCTCGGAGGCCGTCTCCCAGGAGCTGCGCGCGTTGTCCCAGCCCTCCGCACCCGCCTTGTGAAGCTGCTCCCAGCGCAGCGTGACCTCGTTCCAGGCCTTGTCGAGCTCCGCCTTGGCCTGATCGCTCATGTTGTTGCCCTCCCGTTTGGCCTGCTCCGCGAGACGGTGCATCTTCTGCCGCCATTCCTCATACTGCGCGTTTGCCTTGCGCTCGTACTCGTCCTTCATGGCGGCGAAGTCGTCCCTCCCAGCCGCGATCACGGTGACGCCCGGGGCGGAAGCGGCCGCCGGCTGCGCCGCAAGCGCCGGCAGCGAGGCCAGCAACAGCGATCCGGCAAGGATCGGCAGGGCCGTTAGCTTCATTGATCGCTCCTTTCGTCAAAACAAGATGCCTGTACGACTCCCCCGTTAAACGCGCCCCGCCGCCGCGTTCCATGGCGCGATGAAGGGGAGCCTTGCTGCGCCTGCGCGAAAGCGGCGCCTCGGCCACAAAAGATTGAGGCAGCCTGCCGATCAGCACGAATATCGGTGTGACTTGCAACGGCCGAAAGGGCCCCGCGCGTCCTTTAGACGAGGTTCGCGCAGGTCGCGCTCGCGGCCAAAACGGAGGAGGAGAGACGCAGGTCGCCGAATCGCCTCGCGGAGCTTGCGAATTGGCGAGCCTCCGGAAAACCTCGTCTCAGTGCGCCAATGCCTTGACGATCTGCTCGCACATCTTCTTCGCGTCGCCGAAGAGCATCATGGTGTTGTTGCGATAGAAGAGCTGGTTGTCGATGCCCGCATAGCCCGAGGCGAGCGAGCGCTTGACGAAGAGCACCGTCTTCGCGTTCTCGACGTCGAGCACCGGCATGCCGTAGATCGGGCTCTGGGGATCGTTCTTGGCGGCGGGGTTGGTCACGTCGTTGGCGCCGATCACGAAGGCGACGTCGGTCGTGGAGAAGTCGCGGTTGATCTCCTCGAGCTCGAGCACCTCGTCGTAGGGCACGTTGGCCTCGGCGAGCAGCACGTTCATGTGGCCGGGCATGCGTCCCGCCACCGGGTGGATGGCATAGCGCACCTTGATCCCTTCCTTCTTGAGAAGGTCGGCCATCTCGCGCAGCGCGTGCTGGGCCTGCGCCACCGCCATGCCGTAGCCCGGCACGATGACGACAGCACCCGCGTTCTTGAGGATGAAGGCAGCGTCGTCGGCCGAGCCCTGCTTGACCGTGCGATCGGCGCCGCCGGCCCCCGCCGCCGCCGCGGTCTCGCCGCCGAAGCCGCCGAGGATGACGTTGAAGATCGAGCGGTTCATCCCCTTGCACATGATGTAGCTCAGGATGGCGCCCGAGGAGCCGACAAGGGCGCCCGTGACGATGAGGAGGCTGTTCGCGAGCGTGAAGCCGATGCCGCACGCCGCCCAGCCCGAGTAGCTGTTGAGCATCGAGATCACGACCGGCATGTCCGCCCCGCCGATCGGCAGGATGAGGAGGAAGCCGAGGGTCAGGGCGAGGATCACGATGAGCCAGAAGGCAAGCGCCGAGCCCGAGGCGGCGAACCAGGCGATGAGCAGCACGAGTGCCACCCCCTGCGCCCCGTTCAGGAGGTGCTGGCCCGGGAAGACGAGGGGCTTGCCCGAGAGGATCGCCTGCAGCTTGGCAAACGCGATGATCGAGCCGGTGAAGGTGACGGCGCCGATCGCGGTGCCGATGCTCATCTCGATGAGGCTCGAGCGGTGGATGCCGCCCTCGCCCATGATGCCGTAGGCCTCCGGGTGATAGAAGGCGGCGGCGGCGACGCACACGGCAGCTAAGCCGACCAGGCTGTGGAACGCCGCCACGAGCTGGGGCAGCGCCGTCATCTGGATGCGCCACGCGATGAAGGTGCCGATCGTGCCGCCGATGAGCACGCCGACGATGATCAGGCCGTAGCTCACCACGCCGGGGGCCGCGAGCGTGGTCGCGACCGCGATGACCATGCCGATGATGCCGAGGACGTTGCCCATCCTGGCGCTGTCGGGCGAGGAGAGGCCCCGCAACGCCATGATGAAGCAGATCGAGGCGACGAGATAGGCGATGGCCGCGAGATTTGCGCTCATGGTTCCGTTTCCCGCCTACTTGCGCCTTTGGAACATCTGCAGCATGCGCTGGGTCACGATGAAGCCGCCGAAGATATTGACGGAGGCGAGCGTCACCGCGGCGAAGCCCATGAACTTCGAGAAGTCGAGATCGGCGGGGCCGGCCGCAAGGAGGGCGCCCACGATGATCACGCTCGAGATCGCGTTGGTCACCGACATGAGCGGGGAGTGGAGCGCCGGCGTCACCTTCCACACCACGTAATAGCCGACGAAGCAGGCGAGCACGAAGACGGTCAATCCGATCACCGCGGGATCGAGGCCCGCACCTTGGGCCTGCTGCGCGCCGAGCTGCGTCGCCTCGTAGGCAAGCCGGGCCGCGTCGTCCGCGAGCTTGGCGGCCCCCGTCGCAAGGCGCGAGGCGTGATCGGCGAGTGTCGTCGGATCCATGGGGTACCCCTCGTGATTTTCAGGCGGCGGTAGGGACGGCGGCGAAGCTCGGGTGGACGACCTTGCCGTCGTGGGTCAAAAGCGTGCCCTTGACGAGCTCGTCGTCCCATTTGATCTCGAGACCGCCGCCCTCCTTCTTCGCGAACGGCGCCAGGAAATTGTAGAGGTTGCGGGCATAGAGTGCGGAGGCGTCGACCGCGATGCGGCTGGGATAGTTGGTATAGCCGACGATGGTGACGTCGTGCTTGACCACGACCAGGCCCGGCTCCGAGAGCGGGCAATTGCCGCCCGCCTCGACGGCCAAATCGACGATCACCGAGCCCGGCTTCATCTCCTTGACCATCTCCTCGCTGATGAGGACCGGCGCCGGCCGGCCCGGGATGAGCGCCGTGGTGATGGCGATGTCCTGCTTCTTGAGCGTCTCGCGCAGCACGGCCGCCTGCTTTTGCTTGTACTCCTCGCTCATCTCCTTGGCGTAGCCCCCCGCGGTCTCGGCCTCCTTGGTTGCCGCGGCGTCGACCTCGACGAAGCTCGCCCCCAGGGACTGCACCTGCTCCTTGACCGCCGGGCGCACGTCGTAGCCCGAGACCACGGCACCCAGCCGCCGTGCGGTCGCGATCGCCTGCAGGCCCGCGACGCCCACGCCCATCACGATCACCTTCGCGGGCGCCACCGTGCCCGCCGCGGTCATCATCATCGGGAAGGCCTTGCCGAATTGCACCGCGGCGTCCAGCACCGCCTTGTAGCCCGCGAGGTTCGCCTGCGAGGAGAGCACGTCCATCGACTGCGCGCGCGAGATGCGCGGCATGAGCTCCATCGCGAAGGCCGAGATCCCCGCCGCCGCATAGGTCTCGATGCGCTCGCGCTCGCCGTAAGGCGAGAGCATGGCGATCAAGAGCGCGCCGCGCTTCATGAGCGAGAGCTCGTCGCTGCCCTCGGCTGCGCTGAGCGGGCGCTGCACCTTGAGCACGATATCCGCGTCCTTGAGCGCCGCCGCGGCGTCCTCGGCGATGGTGGCACCCGCCTGGCGATAGGCCTCGTCCGGGAACGACGCGCCGGCCCCGGCCGCACGCTCGACCACGACCTCGAGACCGAGGCCGGCTAGTCTCTTGGCCGTCTCCGGCGTCGCGGCGACGCGCTTCTCGCCTTCGCGCCGCTCCTTGACAATAGCGATTTTCATGGGGGGACCGTCCGCTGGCCGTCTTGCCGCTCGAGCTCATTTGCGGGCGACACAATGCCTGCTCGCGCGCGATTTGTGAAGCCTTGTTCGCAGGTGCAGCGAAGTTATCGCCGCTCCCCTCCTTGGAACGGCTCCAAAATCGGTCAACTGACCTGCTGCATAAACCGGTCGGGTCATGTGCTGGCGGCAGTCGCCAACTTATCCCCTTGGCCGCGCGGGCCGGATTTGTCACAATCGCCGCCGCTCGTGACCTCCGCTACCGGTGTGCCCCGACATGAATGCTCCGCCGACGCGTTCGCGCTCCCCTCATCGAAGGGGCGGACTGGCGTGGGGACTCCTCGCTCTGGCGCTCCTTCTTCTCGTAGCCAGGCCGTGGGGTGCCTTGGCGGCGGAACTCACCATCACGGTCGAGAACATTCGCAGCGACAAGGGCCAAATCCGCATTTCCGTCTATACCTCAGCCGCCGAGTGGCCGGACAAGCCGACCAAGGATCACGGCCAGGCCAAGCCGGCCCAGGTCGGCTCCGTCGTCTTCAAGTACGATCTGCCCCCCGGGGTCTATGCGGTCAACGCCTTTCACGACGAGAACAACAACGGCAAATTCGCCACCAACTTCATCGGCCTGCCGCTCGAGGGCTACGGCTTTTCCAACGATGTGCGGCCCAACCTCCTCTCGGCGCCAAGCTTCAACAAGGCGGCCTTCGAGCTCCTCCCCGTGGGCGGCGTCATCCACTTCAGCCTGATCTACCCTTAACCGGGCAAGCGCTCGGCCGGTGCTCCCGCCATAGGTCCGGCCGCCGCAGGCCCTTGTCATTTCGCCGAAAATGGTCATTTTAATTTGACCTTTTTTTGGAATGGGTGAAATGAGCGACGACGAGATCACCATCAGCGTGTCCGAGTTCAAGGCGCGCTGCCTCAAGCTTTTCGATGCCCTGCAGAAGCGCAAGCTCAGCAAGGTCGTGGTCACGCGACACGGCAAGCCCGTCGGCGAGCTCGTCCCGCCAAAGCTCAAGCTCAAGCCGCTCTACGGCGCCTTGCGCGGCACGGTGACCGTGGCACCCGGAGCAGACCTCGCTCAACCGACGCTTGCCGAGGATGAGTTGGACGCGGCGCGCGGCATCCTTCATCGCTGACGCCGCATGCTGCTGCTCGATACGCACGCGATCATCTGGATTGCCGAGGGCGAGCCGGTCGAGCGCGTGGCGCGCGGTGCTGTCGAGGCGGCGCGTTCCGAGGGCGGCGTGCTCGTATCCCCGATCTCGGCCTGGGAGATCGGCCTTCTCGTCACCAAGGGCAGGATCCTGACGCTCTCACCCACGCCGGCCGATTGGCTGGCGCGCTTTCTCGCTCAGCCCGGCGTAAGGCAGGTGCCGCTCACGATGCGGGCAGCACTCGATTCATGCTTCCTGCCCGAGCCGTTCCCTGGCGACCCCGCCGACCGCATGCTGATCTCGACCGCCCGCGAGCTCGCCATCCCGCTCTTGACGCGGGACCACCTCATCCTCGCCTACGCCGCCGAGACCGGTGCCGTGAAGGCGATGCGCTGCTGAGCACCGCGACCGGCTCGCCGCGCCGCATGGCCTTTTCGGAATTTCCGGCCGAGCGGTGTTCTCCCTGCCTTTCGAGGAACTCAACGCTATTGACCCCTTGCGCCGGCCAGCATAAATTTCGACTGGTCGAATCGACCAATCGAATGAGAGATCATCATGCGCGAAATCCAGGCATCGGACGCCAAAACGCACCTTCCCCGGCTCCTCGACGAGGTGGAGCGCGGCGAGACCATCGTCATCACGCGCCACGGCCGCGCCATCGCCCGAATCGTGCCTGAGGCGCATCGGCGGCAGGAGGAGATCGACAAGGCGATTGCCGGCATCAAAGCGCTGCGCCGAGGCACGGGACGGATTTCGCTCGACGAGCTTCTGTCGGCGCGGCACGAGGGACACAAGTACTGATGCCGTTCGTCCTCGACGCCTCGATCGCCGCGTGCTGGGCATTCGACGACGAAGACCATCCCGTGGCTGCGCTGGCGCTCGAGCGCATCCGCACCGACGAGGCGAGGGTACCGAGCCTGTGGTGGTTCGAGATCCGCAACACGCTTATTGTGAACGAGCGCCGGGGACGTCTCACCGAAGCTGACGTGTCGGCCTTTCTGCGCAGCCTGTCTCGCCTCGGCGTGACGGTTGACCGAGATCCCGAGGAAGCCGGCTTACTCACGCTCGCCCGGCGCCACGGGCTTAGCGTCTATGATGCCAGCTACCTCGAGCTCACCCGTCGCGAGAGCCTTCCGCTCGCGACTCTCGATGCCGATCTGGCCGCCGCGGCGCGCAAGGAGAAGCTGAAACTGATTGGGGAATGAGCTGAGGGCTTCTCCCCCTTGCGCGCTTTCTCGCTGAGGCCGGCTTGCGGGAAGCGCCGCTCACGATGCGGGCGGCGCTCGCCTCATGCTTCCTGCCCGAGCCGTTTCATGGCGACCCGGCCGACCGCATGCTGATCTCGACCGCCCGCGAGCTCGCCATCCCGCTCTTGACGCGCGACCGCCTCATCCTCGCCTACGCGGCCGAGAGCGGGGCGGTGAAAACCGTCCGCTGCTGAGGCCGCAACCCGCTTCCAGGCAGGGCTATCGCATTTGAACACTTATGACGGTGATAATCCGTCGTCCCGGCGAAAGCGTAATGGTACTGTTTGAATTTCTGGGCTTCCCGCGCCCCCTCCCATCGTGACCCAAGCCATGCCATACTTGGAGCATGGCCACCAAGCAACTCAAGCGCCCGCGCGACCCGCTCCAACTCGCCAAGCTCATCGGCGATATAGCGACTGGCCAAGTTGAGGATCGAGTGCCAGACAGCCGAAACCCTGCCGCCGTCGAATTGGGCCGCAAGG
>DATEQI010000591.1:0-3771 GCA_035272805.1 Alphaproteobacteria bacterium
GCGTGCCGCGCGTCAGGTCCACCCAGAAGTTGCCGATCGTGGCGGCGCTGCGCCGCGCGAAACCGCGAACGAGCGCCATGGCCACGGCCAAGCCGGCCGCCGCGGAGAGAAATGATTGCACGGCGATGCCGCTCATCTGCGCAAGGTAGCCGAGCGCGCTTTCGCCGCCGTATGACTGCCAGCTCGTGTTGGTGGCGAAGCTCACCGCGGTGTTCAGTGCCAGGTCGGGTGCCAGTGCTGGAAAATTCCGGGGGTTGAGCGGCAACAGGGCTTGGATGCGCAGAAGCGCGTAGAGCGCGAGCACGCCCGCCATATGGAATAAAAGAAGCGCGAAGGCGTAGCGGACCCAATTCTGCTCGGCGCCCTCATCGATGCCGGCAAGGCGGTAGAGCGCGGTCTCGATCGGCCTCAAGACCGGATGCAAGGGCGTGCGCTCGCCGGCGTAGACGCGGACGAGGTACCCGCCCAAGGGCTTCACCAACGCGCCGATCAGGAGCGTGAAGAGAACGATCTGGAGCCAGCCATAGATGGTCATCGTATGCCCTTCGAGCCTGCGTAGTCGGCGCGTGGTGCTTCTCAGTGCAAGTACGCCATAAAGATGAGCCGGCGAATGATCTGGATCAGGTCCTTTTTCAAAGAGAGGGCTCGTGCGCGTGCGGGCTGCGGAGCGAGATGGTGCAGCGCGATCATCGAGCGGCGATCTTCTACCAAGTTGCAAGGGGAACGCCTTGACCGAGGCACGCAAGTTCGCCGCCGAGCGGCCCCGTCTTGCTACATGGGCCGAAGAGGTGCATTCTGACACGTGCAAGACCAGTCATCGGGGGAAAGCCGGTCAAGTTGTCGCACCCACTGCACGCGAGGCCGGTTTGTACATGCCTTAGCGCTTGCGCGAGGGCAATCTCAGGGTGATCGGCGCAAGATCGAGGGGAAAATGCATAGCGTCGGATATGGGTACTCGCGTTTAGCGCGGCTCGCCGCTCTTGCGTGCCTGGCGCTCGGCGTCGCGGTGATCGCTTCCGCGCCGGCTATGGCGCAGAAGAAGGACGTCTACTTCCTCACCTGGGGCGGCACCATCCAGGCCATGCTCGAGCGGGACGGATGGGCCAAGAAGTTCGCCGAGGACACGGGCTACAACGTCATCCTCGTGCCCAAGGCGACCGCGCCCGAGATCATGGCGACGGCGTTCGCGCAGAAGGCCTCGCCGCAGGTCGACGTGGTGATGGCCGACATGCTGCCGTTCCTCGCCGGCGTGCAGCAGGGCCTGTTCGCGCCGATCGACGACAAGGGCGTGCCGAACCTCGACAAGCTTCTCGATGCCGCTCACATCAAGGACGCCAAGACCGGGAAGGACGTGGGTGTCGTCACCTACGCCGACATCTTTTGCATCATCTACAACGACGAGGTCTTCAAGAAGAAGGGCTGGCCGGCGCCGGCCAAGTGGACGGACCTCGAGCGGCCCGAGTTCAAGGGCCAGCTTCTGATGCCGCCCGGCAACGCGATCTACGGGATCTACAATCTGATCATCCAGGCGGGCGCCCACGGCGGCAGCGAGCGCGACATAGAGCCCGGCTTTGCCGCACTCAAGAGGATGGCGCCCGGCGTCGTCGACTGGAGCAACACCTTCGCCAAGATGTCGGACCTCCTGCAGGCGGAAACCGCCTCGGTCGCGGTCTTCAACACCTCCGCCGCAGCCGACATGATCCGGCGCGGCATGCACGTCGCCTACACGGTGCCCGAGCCCGTCTACATGAGTCCGACCGCCGCGGGGATCATGCAGAACGGACCCAACCCGGAGGGCGCACGCGCCTTCCTCAACTGGTGGATCAGCGCCAAGGTGCTGAGCTACCGCTCGGAGACCTACGGCCAGAGCCCGATGAACAAGGAGGTGCAGCTCTCGCCCGAGGCGGCGAAGCGCGTGCCCCACGGCGATGAGCTCAACAAGCTCACGACCATCGACTACGACTATGTCAACGAGCAGCGCCCCGCCTGGGTGGAGCGCTTCGAGAAGGAGGTCGCGACGCTGCATTAGCGTCGAGTACGAGCACGCGTCGATGTTGGAGATACCGCCCTCCCTGACCCGCTCCCTCGATGGGGGAGGGTGACGCTCGAAGCGATGTCAGCGACCCCTGACAATCAAGCTCGCGGCCGACAGCATCATGTCCCTTGAGATCGAGGGCCTCGAGAAGCATTTCGGCGACGTCCGCGCGGTGGCCGGCGTCGACCTTGCGGTCGGGCGCGGCGAGTTCTTCACGCTCCTCGGGCCGTCCGGCTGCGGCAAGACCACGATCCTGCGCGTGATTGCCGGGATTTATCCGGCGGACAGGGGAAGGGTCCGCTTGGGCGGCGTCGATGTCACGGAAGCGCCCATCCACGCGCGCA
Organism: Alphaproteobacteria bacterium; assembly: GCA_035272805.1. Taxonomy (GTDB): domain Bacteria; phylum Pseudomonadota; class Alphaproteobacteria; order JACZXZ01; family JACZXZ01; genus DASPPM01. The sequence continues at coordinate 2,380 of DATEQI010000591.1, forward strand.
ACATGGCGCTCGTGTTCCAGAACTACGCGCTCTTTCCGCACCTCACGGTGTTCGAGAACGTCGCCTTCGGGCTCAGGATGCGCCGGCTCGCGCGCGAGGAGATCCGCCGGCGAGGGCGGGAGGCGCTCGAGCTCGTGCGCCTCGGCGCCTTGGCTGAGCGCTACCCCGACCAGCTCTCGGGCGGCCAGCAGCAGCGCGTCTCGCTTGCCCGCGCGCTCGTGATCCGTCCTGACCTGCTGCTGCTCGACGAGCCGCTCAGCAATCTCGACGCCCGCCTGCGCGAGGAGATGCGCGGCGAGATCCGCGAGCTGCAGCGCCGTCTCGGCGTCACCACGGTGCTCGTCACCCACGACATCCAGGAAGCCTTCGCCATGTCGGATCGCGTGGCCGTGCTCGAGGCCGGACGCATCTTGCAGACCGGCCGGCCGGCCGAGCTCTACTTGAGCCCCGCGAGCCGGTTCGTCGCCAACTTCGTGGGTCCGACGAACGAGGTGGCGCTCGCGGCGGTCCGCACGGTCGCGGATGGGGCGCTCGCCACCACGGCGGACGGCCTCGCCATAAAGGTGGCGGCACGCCCCGGGACGGATGCGGGCGGCAAGGCTGCGTGGCTCATGATCCGTCCCGAGAACCTGCGGCTTTTCGTGGGCGAGGGCGAGACCGACAATCGCTACGAGGCGCTCGTCGAGGACGTGGTGTATCTCGGCGCGGCCACGAGCTGCCGGCTTGCGATCGGCGACTTGAGGCTCACGGCTGCGGTGCCGAGTGCGATCGGCGCGCGTCTCGTGCCGGGAGCGCTGGTCGCGGTCGGCTGGAGTGCCGAGGACGGCGTGATCGGCCATGACCGCTGAGGCGGCACCTCGCGCACGATCGCGCATGGAGCGCGCGGGGTGGCTCTTCGTGCTGCCGCTCGCCCTCGTGCTCGCGACCGGCTACGTCTGGCCGCTCTTTCAGGCAGGCGTCAACAGCTTCCATCCGAACACGCCCCAGGGCATCGACCTCGGCCATTGGACCGCCGCCAACTACGCGAAGCTCCTCGACCCGCTCTACCAGTCGATCCTCGAGCGCACGCTCCGCATAAGCCTGATCGTGTCCGCAATCACGGCAGTGCTCGCCTATCCGGTCGCCTTCTTCATCGTCCGCCTCAAGCCGAAGGTCCAGCCCTGGCTGATCCTCGTCTACGTCAGCCCCTGGCTCGTCAACACGGTGGTGAAGTCCTTCGGCTGGAGCCTGCTGCTCCGCTCGAACGGCGTGATCAACACGACCCTTCAGCACCTCGGCCTGATCGACGCGCCGCTGCACCTGATGCTCAACGAGACGGGCGTCATCATCGCGCTCGTCCCAGGGCATTTCATGTTCGTGCTGCTGCCGCTCTGGGCCGCGGCCAGCGGGCTC
>DATEQI010000592.1:0-13136 GCA_035272805.1 Alphaproteobacteria bacterium
CATGGCCAATACGGCCCTGTGGCGCGATGGCTGGGCCGGGCCGCGGCTGGTGCTGGTCGAGGAGCGGCCGGCGGGTGCTGCGAGGCTACGCCTCGCGGGAGAGGCGGATCTCACCTGGTTCTCAGCACCGCTCACGCTCCAGGTGCGCATCGATGGGGAAGCCAAGGCCGAGGTGCAGCTGAAAACGAGCGGGCCCTTTGCAGTCGACATCCCCTTGGCAGCCGGTAGTGCGGCGCCACTCGTGATCGAGGTGACCGCCGACCGCTGGTACGTTCCCCATTGGTTCCGCCGCAACCGCGACTTCCGCCCGCTGGCCTGGCGCTTCGTCGGCTTGACTCCGCTGCCGGGCGCGGCAGCGGAGCCCTGACGGGCGTCGCGGAGCCTTCCGCCATGACGGCGCGCCCCCTTATCTCGATCATCACGCCGGTGCTCAATCGAGCCGACATGATCGGCGAGGCGCTGGCCTCGGTGCGTGCGCAGGATTATCCGGAGGTCGAGCACATCGTGATCGATGGCGGCTCCAGCGACGGGACGGTCGAGCTGCTGCGGGGAGCGCCTGGGCTGCGCTGGCTTAGCGAGCCCGATGACGGCCTCTATGATGCCATCAACAAGGGTCTGCGGCTCGCAAGGGGCGAAATCGTCGGTCATCTCAATAGCGACGATATTTATTTGCCGGGAGCATTCAGTGCGGCAGCGGCAGCACTCGCCGAGAACCCGGCCGCCGATGCCGCGTGTGGGGGTGCCGTCGTGGTCCGCCGGGCGGCGGATGGCAGCTGGAAGGTGGTGCGCACCATAGAGGACGCGCACATTAAGCGGCTCGACTGGCACTCGCTCACGCGGGGGGTTCCGATCACCAATGCCCGCTTCTTCCGCCGCAACTGGTATGCGCGGGCCGGAGACTACGATCCGCACTATCGCTTTGCCGCGGACCGCGAATTCCTCATCCGCTCCCTCATGCTTGGCATGAAGACGGTGCCTCTGGCCCCCCTTGTCTACCGCTACCGGCTCCATGGCGGTTCGCTCACCATCAACGAGAACAACCGGAGCAACCGGGCGTTGATCGACGAGTACCTCGAGATCGCAGGGCGCCTCATGGCGGCCGCTGACCTGCCTGGCGGTCTCAGGCGGGCAGCCTGCGCGTGGTATGCGGTGGCGATGATGCGGCTTCTCTTGCAGCAGCTGAGAGCCCACGAGTGGGCGAGGGCTCGGCGAACGGCGCTCAGGGCCATGGGGCAGCTCGCCGCAAGGCCGCACTTGGCGGCGGCGAACGCGCTCCGCTGGCCGCCGGGGGAGCGACGATGAGCGTGATGCGCGAGCCGCATCGGCGTCCGGCGGTCCTGGTGATCAACCCGGACTTGCCGAGGTACGGCGCCAAAGCCCATGAATTTTGCAACACGATCGGGTTGGTCGAGAGCTTCTCCGTCGGTCTCGTGACGCAACTCGTCAAGGCGTCCGAGTGGGCCGACGTCCGTCGGCTCGAAGCCCACGGCGTGAGCGTGTATGTCGCCGAAGCCACGGATGGCATACGCGAGCCCGGGGCGCGCAAGGCTGGGGCGGCGGTCGAGGTGTCGCTTGCCGCTTCGCCTCATCCGCGGCTGCGCGCGTTCTTGCGACGCAGCTATGGGTTCATGTCGCTGTTCCTTCCGCGGCCGTCGGAGATCTACGACGCCCGTCGGACCTTGGCCAACCTGGCGGGCCCGCTGCGTCGGGCGCTTGTCGAGCGTCGCTGGGACAAGATCGTCATCATTCAGTCGCGCTCCGCCGAATGGCTCGATTGGCTGCCCCCGCATACGCCGACCCTCCTCGTTCTGCACGACATCCAGACCATGGTCTGGCGCCGGCAGTTTCAAGTCGCCGCCGGGCTGGCGAGGAAGTTCCGGGCGCTGGTCACCGCCGCTAAATATTGGTCCTACGAGCGCCATTATTTTCGCCGCGCGGCCGGCGTCATTTGCCTGACCGAGGTCGACGCTCGACTGGTGCGGCGCTGGTTCGGCACCTCGCCGCTGGCGGTCGTGCCGCTCCCGGTCGATACCGACTATTTCCGCCCCATGCCGCCAGTCGCGGCAGGCCCTCCCTCTTTGCTGTTCCCCGGCATGATGGATCATTACCCCAACATCGATGCGGCGCTGTGGTTCGTGCGCGAGATCTACCCCCGGGTGCGCCGAGCTCACCCCCAGGTGCTGCTCGTGGTCGCCGGCATGCGGCCGCCGCGCGAGATCCTGGCACTCGACGGACGCGACGGCATCAAGGTGACGGGCGAGGTGCCGGACATGCGGCCCTTCTTCCAGGCCGCGAGCGTGGTGGTGGTGCCGCTTCGCATCGGCAGCGGCGCGCGCAACAAGATTCTCGAAGCCTGGGCTTGCGGCCGCCCGGTGGTGTCGACGACGGTCGGCGCCGAGGGCCTGGATTTTGCGGATGGCCGTGATCTCAGCCTTGCGGACGGCGCCGACGCCTTTGCCGCCGCGGTCGGCGCGCTCCTGGAGCAGGCCGGGCGGCGCGCGGCGCTGGTCGAGGGCGGCTTCGTCGCCGTGCGCGCCCATGCCCCGGCGCGCGTCGCCGCACGCTACCGCGAGGCGGTCGCGGCCGCGGTCCCGAAGCTGCCGGCCGCGGCCCGCGGACCCATGCGGATTGCCATCGACATGCGTTGGATGACGCCTGGCAGTGCCGGCGGCCTCGAGCAGCAGGCCCGGGCGCTTGTCGAGACGCTCATCGCAATCGACCGCGTCAATCGCTATACGCTCATCGTGCCGAGCGAATGCCGGGGCGACTTCGACCTGCGCGGCCGGCGCAATTTCCGCGTAGTCTGCCGCAATTCGCCCGCTGCGGATGTGGGCCGGCTGGGCCGCGCGCTCGCCCGGCGGCTGGGTGCTGCGCTCGGCGGCAGTGCCGCGCGCTGGCCCGATCGCTGGGCGCTCGGCGATCTGCATCGCCTCGATTGCGAGCTCGCCTATTCGTTCACCGGCTTCATCAATCCCGAGCTCTGGGAGCTTCGCCACGTGATCGCGCTGCCCGACATCCAGCACGAGTTCTTCCCCGAGTTCTTCTCTCCCGCGGTCCAGGCCGAGCGGCGGCGGCTCTTCGATCAGTCGCTGGCGCGGGCGGCGCATATCTGCGCCATGTCCGATTACACGCGGCGGACGCTCGTCGAGCGGCTCGGCATCCCGGCGGGGTGGATTTCCGTTACGCAGCTCGCCGCCGGCGCCGCCTACCGTCCGCCGCTCGCCGGGTCGCAAGCCGCGACGGCCGAGAGACTGGCGCGCCGCTACGGTCTTGAGCCGCGGGCTTACTTTTTCTTCCCCGCCCACAGCTGGCACCACAAGAATCACGCGACGGCGATCCGGGCGCTCGCATCTTTGCGGGACCGCTTCGGCGTGACCATGACGCTTGCCTGTGCGGGCAGCGCGCGTGAGGCGCAGCCGGAGCTCGAGCGCTTGACGGGCGAGCTCGGCTTGACCAAGCAAGTGCGCTTTCTCGGCTATGTCGAGCACGCGGACATGCCGCGGCTCTATCAAGGAGCCGCGGCACTCGTGTTTCCCTCGCGCTTCGAGGGATTCGGCATGCCTCTGTTGGAGGCGATGGCCTGCGGCACGCCGGTCATCTGCGCCGATGCGACGAGCCTGCCCGAGGTTGCCGGCGAGGCGGCGTTGTGTCTTCCCCCGCTCGATGTCGAGGGCTGGGCCGATGCGATGCACCGCATCGTCACGGACGACCAGCTCCGCCGGTGCCTCATCGAGCGCGGCTTCGAGCGGCAGCGCCGCTTCTCGTGGCGCCGACATGCGCTCGAGACGCTCGCGGTATTTGCGGCGGTGTATCACGGCCAAGCCCAGCCGACCGGTCCGGTGGAGAGCGAAGCCCCGGTCGAGGTTCATCAGTGACGCGGCAGCAAGCCAACTTCCGGCTTGTCCCGGCCTACGCGGCATCGCTAGAAGAGACGCGGACGAAGGAGTGCTGCTGCGAAACGGGCCGGCGGCGGGCTGGCGGCAGGTGCTCCGGGCGAAAAGAGGATGGCCGGGACGGGTACGCATGCGCATCGGCATCATCGGCTGCGGGCTGATCGGGCAGAAGCGCGCGCAAGCGGCGCTGGCAAGCGGCCACCGCGTCACTCACGCCGCCGACTTGGACCTTGCGCGCGCAGAAGCGCTTCTGAAATCCACGAAGAGCGACGGCCGGGCGGTTGCGGATTGGCGCGCGGTGGTCGACGGCCGACCCGATATCGTGGTGGTGGCGACGACGCACGAGCACCTGGCCGAGATCTCGCTCGCGGCGGCGGATGCCGGCTGTCACGTGCTGGTGGAGAAGCCCGCCGGGCGCCGTGCGGCGGAGTTGGCACCCGTCATTGCGGCCGCCGAGCGCAACAAGGTGGTGGTCAAGGTCGGCTTCAACCATCGCTTTCATCCGGCCTTCCTCAAGGCGAGGGAGATCGTCGACTCCGGCGCGCTCGGGCCGCTTTTCTTCGTGCGCGGCCGCTACGGCCACGGCGGCCGCATCGGCTACGAAAAGGAATGGCGCGCCAAGCCGGACATCTCGGGTGGCGGCGAGCTGATCGATCAGGGCTCGCACCTCATCGATCTCGCGCGCTGGTTTCTCGGCGACTTCGCCGAGGTCCAGGGCATGCTGGCGACCTATTTCTGGGATATGCCGGTCGACGACAATTGCTTCGTGGCCCTGCGCACCGCGGCCGGACAGGTCGCCTGGCTGCACGCGAGCTGGACCGAGTGGAAGAACCTGTTCTCGTTCGAAATCTATGGGCGGCACGGCAAGCTCCACGTCGAAGGCCTCGGCGGCAGTTACGGCACCGAGCGGCTCGCCTTCTACCGGATGCTGCCGCAGATGGGGCCGCCGGAGGCGACGAGCTGGGAATTCCCTCCGCCCGACCGCTCGTGGGAGGCGGAATTCGCCGAGCTCGTGAGCGCCATAGCGGGGGGCCGAGAGCCGCTCGGCAGCATCCGCGACGCCAAGGCCAATCTCGAGATCATTGGCAAGCTCTATGAAGGGGTGGGGCGATGATCATCACGCGAAGCCCGCTGCGCGTGACGCTGGGCGGTGGGGGCACCGATCTGCCGTCATACTATCGCGAACACGGCGGCTTCCTCGTCGCGGGGGCCATCGACAAGTACGTTTACATCACGCTGCACGAGACCTTCCAGGCGGAGTACCTCATCAAGTATTCGAAGCTGGAGCGCGTCGCCGATGTCGAGCACATCGAGCACCCGATCGTGCGCGAGGCGATCAAGCTCGTGCAGGGCAAAAGAGGGGAGGCGCACCTCGAGCTCACCAGCATGGCCGACATTCCGGCAGGTACGGGCCTCGGCTCCTCGGGCAGCTTCACGACCGCGCTCCTCAAGGCGCTGCATGCCTACGGGAAGAGCTTCGTGCCGGCGCAGGAGCTCGCGGAGCAGGCCTGCCATATCGAGATCGACCTGCTGGGCGAGCCGGTCGGCAAGCAGGACCAGTACATCGCCGCCTATGGCGGCATCGCCTGCCTCCGCATCGATCCTTCCGGCCGGGTCGATGCCCAGCCGCTCAAGATCTCCGACGAGACGCGTTTCAATCTCGAGGACAATCTGCTGCTCTTCTTCACCGGCTATTCGCGCAGCGCCGGATCGATCCTCAAGGATCAGGACCGCCGGACGAGGGAGCTCGACAAGGCGATGATCGAGAACCTGCATTACGTCAAGGCCCTCGGCCTGCGCAGCAAGGAGGCGCTGGAGGCGGGAGAGCTCGGCCGTTTCGGGCGCCTCATGCACGAGCACTGGGAGTACAAGAAGCGCCGCTCGGGCGGCATGTCGAATCCGGATATCGATAAGTGGTACGAGCTTGCGATGGCCAATGGCGCCGTCGGCGGCAAGCTGATCGGCGCCGGCGGCGGCGGCTTCCTGATGTTCTACACCGAGGAGAAGGCGCGGCTGCGCCATGCGATGCTGGGTGCGGGCTTGCGCGAAGTGCGCTTCCGCTTCGATTTCGAGGGTACGAAGATCGTGGTGCAGTAGCGGGAATGGCGCGAGCCCTCCCGCGCGCCGCTGCGATTCTTTCAAGGGCACGAGGATTGACGTGAAGCGCGCGCTACCCACCGTCGCCATTCTCGCGGGCGGTCTCGCCAGCCGGATGCGGCCGCTCAGCGCGAGCGTCCCCAAGGCGATGATCGAGGTCGCGGGCGAGCCCTTCATCGCCCACCAACTGCGCCTGCTGCGACGCGAGGGCGTCCGCCAGGTCGTGCTCTGCCTCGGCCATCTCGGCGAGCAAGTCGAAGCCTTTGTCGGCGGCGGCGGCCGTTTTGGCCTCGCCGTCCGCTACTCCTCGGACGGCGCGCGGCTGCTCGGAACCGGCGGCGCCTTGCGCAAGGCGCTCAAGCTCCTGGGTCCCTATTTCCTCGTCCTCTACGGCGACAGCTATCTCGATGTCGCCTTCGCGCCGGTGGTCGAAGCCTTCGCCGCGAGCGGCCTCGACGGGCTCATGACCGTCTACCGCAACGAGGGACGCTGGGAGGCGAGCAACATCGTGTTCGAGGCGGGGCGCATCCTCTTCTACAGCAAGACGCTGAAGCGCCCCGACATGCGCCACATCGACTACGGCCTCGGCATCCTCAAGGCCGAGGTGCTGGAGCGCTACCCGCAGGGCGAGCCCTTCGATCTCGCCGATGTCTATGCGGCGCTGGTGGAAAGAGGGCGCCTCGCCGGCTTCGAGGTCCAACAGCGCTTCTACGAGATCGGCTCGCCCGAGGGGCTTGCCGCGACCGAGGCCTATTTGCGGCATGCCGCCGCTTCCGCCACCAGCTCGAGGGATGCCGATGGCCGATCCTGACGATCCTTGCCCGGAAGGTTCGGCGCGCTACCGGCGCCTCGCCGCGGCGTTGCCCGATTATTTCAGCAATCCGGACCCGGAGGGGCTCGTCATCCTCACCGGCGAGGAGGAGCTGCGGGGTGCCGAGGCCGAGATCGCCGCGCACCTCGCCGCCCGCGGCCTGCCGCGCGAATGGGGCTGCGCCGGGGTCTTCTACGAGGACGCCTGGATCTATTGCTTGCGCGATGTCGTGCGCTTTCCGGACGGCAGCCTCGGCACGCACCACCGGATCATCCACAAGGACGGTCCGGAGAGTGTGGCGATTCTGCCGCGCTGGCAGGACCGGCTCGTCCTCCTGCGCCATTTTCGCCACGGCCTGCGCGACTGGGCCCTCGAGTTCCCGCGCGGCGGCGGGGAGCGCGGCCGGTCGGCGGAGCAGATGGCACGAGAGGAGCTGCGCGAGGAGCTGGGCGCGGAAATCATTTCGCTCCGCCCGCTCGGGCTCATCTTTCCCCAGAACAACCTGATGAGGACGCACTTGCGGCTTTTCTTCGCGGAGATCAGCGCCTTCGGGTCGGCCAACAAGGCCGAAGGCATCGCCGAAGTCCGTACGGTGACGGTCGCTGAGCTGGAGCGGCTGATCGATACCGATGTCGTCACCGATTCGACGTCCGTGGCGCTTTTCACGCGGGCGCGTCTCAGGGGGTTGCTGTGAGCGGGCGCGGTGCCGCCGGCGGCGGACCCCGTCCTGGAGGTCACAGGCCCAAGTCCGGTGCCGACCGCTCTCTGGCGGCATACCGCGCGCTCATCGCGGAACGCGGCGAGCTGTTCTCGAATCCTCCCGGACGCATATTTGAAATCCTCACGTCGGGGAAAGATATTCGCCGGGCGCAGCAAGGCGCGAAGAAAGCCCGGCTCCAGCACGGACTTTCCGCGACCGACCTGCGGGTGGGCGTGCTTCTCGAAGACCCGTATCTTCTTGTGATGCGCGACGCGGTGAGGTTCCCGGACGGGCAAGTGGGCCTCTACAACAGGATCGTGGCTCCGCCCAACGTGGTGGTCCTGCCGGCTCTCGGTGACCGGGTGGCACTCATCTACCGATTCCGGCATGGCACCCGGAGCTTCCACTATGAGGCGCCGCGCGGCGTGGCATCGGGACCGGATCCCTATGAAGACGACGCCCGTCGCGAGCTTGCGGAGGAAATCGGCGCCGAGGCCGCCGAGTTGATCGACCTTGGCGAGCTCCACCCTTATTCCGGCATTTGCAACGAGATCATGCGCCTGTATTTCGCCAGGATAAATCGCATCGGCGAGCCGGATCTCCATGAGAGCATTGCGCGGATAACCTTGTTCTCAGCAAGGAAATTGGAACAGGCCATCGCCGGCGGCGCGATAACGGATGCGCCGACGCTCGCGGCGACATTGCGCGCGAGGCTGCGCGGCCTCTTCTGACAAGCTCGCGCGGGGCACTGCAAAAGTAGCTGCGCTTGGGCGGTATATGCGTATATGAATAGCGAGGTGAACCACGATGACAACCCGGAGGCCGCGCGAACGCGGGGGCCCGCTCATGAAGCCTAACCTTCTGACCCGTCTCGTTCCGCTGATGGCACTCGCGCTCATTATCGTCCTATTGCGCTCGGCCGCGGCCGATGACGCGAGCCAGGACATCCTGGAACAAATGGCGGACGCTTACGAGAACGCCTGGTGGGCTCGGCTGCTCGGCTGGGTCGCGGTGGTACTGGGTGTCGTCAATCTGATTGCGCTCGCCTTCATGGTGCGCGGTCTCGCGCGGCAGGGCTGGAGCCTGCTTGGGCAAGCCGAATGGCCGATCCTTGCGATCCGCCGGCGCCAGGCTGCGCTGAGGCGGAGCCTCGGCGAGCTCAACGCCCACTTCCAGGATCTCGATGCCGACCGCCCGCGCGTGAACGACATGCTGAAGTCGGCGGGCGATCAGCTGCGCATTGCGCAAGAGGCCAAGGAAGGGCGGGATGTGGGTGGGTGACACCGCGGCAAGCTCGCGGCGAGCGCCGGCGCTGCCGTCATAAAATCAGTCGCGGGTTCGCGCTCGGCTTGGGTGGAGGCGAGGTTCCGAGATGAAGGATGAAGTGGAGGAGCCTCCCAATCGCATATGGATCGATCGAGTCAAATGGACGCTCCTCGCGGTCTTCGTGCTCGCGCCCGTTGGCGTCTTTGGCTTGGCGGTCGTCGGCGTCAATCTGTTCCTGCTCGCCTCCGAGCTGGTGAAACTCTTCACTTGGTGAACGGCGCGCTTCAACCGGCGCGGGGCGAGCCGCGCGGCCGTCAGTCCGAGCTCGAGGTGGCGTGCTCCCTGAGCGCCATCGTCGCTTCGATGTCCTCCTCCGTGGCCTGCAGCTGATCGTTGATCGACTGCATCAGCTCGAGGAGCTGCTTGCGATCGGCCTCGATGTCCTGGAAATGGACATTGAGCTCGCCGATGCTCTTGCCGAGGGCGATCTGGCGGCGGCGGATCTTTCGAACCGGCCATTCGGCAGCGCCGAGCAGGCTCGAGCTGAAACCGGCAAGCCGCAGCACCACGAAGCCGATGATGATCAGATTGACGCCGCCCAGCACGACCGCGGTCCAGCCGAGCGCCCGGGCCTGCACGGCTGCCTTGTCGGCATGCTGGGCGTGCTCGAGGATCTGCACGATCGGCGGGTCTTCAGCGCGGGACTGCGGCGCAAGGACGCCGGCCCCGATCGCGACAATGAGCGGGAGGAGAAGGGCGAGGAAAAGACCGCGTTTCATCGTGATCTACCAATGGTTGAGAGGCCGCCAGCCGGTCGGGTTTCTATACTGCATGAAGATGCAATACGCAATCGCGGCATGAGTTTTCTCACCCCCGCGCGCGCTTAGTGAGGGTCCAGCCAGGCTCGAACTCGAGGATCGTCCAGTAGTAATCCCCCGTGTAGCCCGCGCGCCCGAGCAGACGGCGCCACTCATCCGGCCCGAGGTAGGTCTTCGCCGTCAGCATCCAGTCCTCGAACAGCTCGCGCTCCTCGGGTGTGCGGTAGGCATCGACCTGGATGAACCCGGCGCGCGGAGACACGCGCTGCAGTTCGCGCACGGCCTCGAGGCAACGCTCGGGCTCGAGGTTATGAACCGTGTTGATCGCAAGCGCCAGATCGAAGCTGTTGTCGGCGAATGGCAGGCGCTCGCAGCTCGCCCGAACGAGGCGGCCGGCAACACCGGGGTGCGCGTTGCGGATGGCGTACTCGGAGATGTCGATACCCCACGCCTCGATACCGGGAAGCACGTCGAGCAAATCCTTGATGAGAAAGCCCTTGGCGCAGCCGATGTCGAGCACGCGGCTGCCGGGCTTGAGGCGGTAGACATCGACGAGCCTCTTGGCGACCGCGACCCAGCGTCCGTCATATCGGTAGCCGCCGTAACCCTGCTCGCGCGTGCCGTCGAAATACTCGAGTCCGAACTTGAGCGCCAAGCGCCGGTTTTCCTCCTTGTTCGCCTTGCGCGCGTCGATGTCGCGCACCGCTTTGGGCGCCGATTCCAGGAGGTTGATCTCGCGCATTCCCTGCCGTTTTCGCTGAATTACGCCCGCAATCAAGCGCGCTCCGCGCCTTTCCTTCGGTCCGCGGGCAGCTGGTGTTGATAGCATGCGATCTATCGCGTTGCAACGCGTAGCCTGCTTGAGAGCGGCCCTCGGCCTCGCGCCGGAATCCGCGCTCCGCACTACTCCGCCTTAGGAGCGGCGTCGAGCGCGGCGGCGCAATCGAGCGCTGCGATGCCGTAGAACGGCAGAAGCTCGCGGTCCCATGCGATGTGGAGCGGCCCGAGCCCCGCGTGGCTGTCGTGGCAGCGCCACCCGTCGCGCTTGTGCGCGCCCGCGCGGTCATAGGCGGCAAGCGTGAAGCTATACTCGCCGGGCTCGAGCGCTGCGTTCAAGCGAAAACTGACGACGCGGCCCTCGCCGGCCAAAAGTGGCGGCAGCGCGTGGCCGAGGGCCGAAAGGGAGAGCCCGCAGACGAGGCGGTTGAAGCGATCGCGAAACTCGAGCTCGATCTCGGGCTCGGGCACCGGCGCATCGGCCGAGATCAGCAGTTGGATGGCAAAGCGGTCCCCGGCGCGTACCCGAAGGGAGTGATGGCCGAGCCGGTCGAGCACGCGTGCCGCCATGATATGCAATCCTTGCGGCCCGAGATGCGTTCGCGTGGCGAGGATCGAATGGCGGCGCAGCGCGCTCGCCACGCCGGCCGATGCGCCGATATCGGATGCCGCCCCGCTTGACGGGTGCGCGCCGCCGCCCGGCGGGCCGCTGCGGGCAAAATAGCGCGATATCGCGTCCTCCGGCTTGCCCATGTAGGCGATCTCGCCACCTTCGAGAAGGATCACGCGCGAGCACAAATTCCCGATCGCCGCCATGTCGTGCGAGACCAGCAGAATCGTGGTGCCGCGCTTCAGTATCTCCGCCATCGCCGCAAGGCATTTGCGCTGGAAGAACATGTCGCCGACCGCGAGCGCCTCGTCGACGACGAGAATGTCGGGATCGAGGAAGAGGAAGGTCGCGAACGCGAGGCGCGTGCTCATGCCCGAGGAATAGATCTTCATCGGACGATCGAAAAAGGGGCCGATGTCGCAAAAGGCCTCGATCTCGCCCATGCGCGCCTCGGCGTAGCCGTCGGGAAAGCCGAGCAGCTGGGTGCTGAGCATGATGTTCTGGCGGCCGGTGAGCTCGGGGTTGAAGCCGGTGCCGAGCTCGAGGAGCGCAAGGAGGCGGCCCTTCACGCGGACGCGTCCCGAGCTCTCCTCGAGCACGCCCGTGAGGAGCTTCAGAAGCGTGCTTTTGCCGGAGCCGTTGACGCCGATGATGCCGAGGCACTCGCCTTTCGTCACCGCGAACGAGACGTCGCGCAAGGCCCACACCTCGCGCGGCCGGCCGAGGCGGCCGCCGCTCAGCCACGCGGCCGCGCGCCGGCTCGGCGGCTCGAACAGCCTGAAGCATTTGCCGAGCTGCTCGACCGCGATGACCGGCTCGGGCACCCCGTCGAGCGCAGCACTCACAGCACGTCCCTGATTTCGTGGCGCAGCCGGCTCAGCACCAGGAGGCCGAGGAGGATCGCGGCCGCGGCCCAGCCCAGCATGGCGAGCCAGGTCGTCGCCGCGGCGACGCGCCCTTCGAGGAGCGCTTCCCGGATGGCGAGGAGATAAGGATGCACCGGATTGAACCAGAAGAGATAGCGATAGCGCTCGGGGACGACCTCGATCGTGTAGACGATCGGCGAGCACCACATCCAGAGCTGGAGGATGACCGCCATAAGATGGTTGATGTCGCGGAAGAAGACGTTGAGGGTGCCGAAGAGGAGCCCGAGCCCGAAGCCGAAGCCGATCAGCAGCACGGCCGCGGGGACCGCCGCGAGGATGGCGCCGCCGATCGGCTGGTCGAACACCAGCAAGAGCGCCGGCAGCAGCAGCAACGACAGCATCATCGAGAGGAAGGAGGAAAGTGCCGCCTTGGCGACGAAGACCTGCTCGGGGATCGGCAGCTTCTTGAGGTAGGCGGCATTGTCCGGGAGCGCGTTGAGACAGCGCATGAGACAGTCGGCGAAGCCGAGCCAGGGCAGATAGCCGGCGCAGAGATAGAGAAGAAAGGAAACGCCCTTCGACGCCGTGCCCGCCGAGCGCACCGGCACGATGCGGGAGAACACCAGGCTGAAGACCAGAATCAACGCCAGCGGCTGCAACACGTTCCAGACGAAGCCGAGCGAGGTACCGGCATAGCGGTGGCGCAGATCGGCAAGCGCGCTCTTGAGGATGTATCGGCGGTGGCGGTAGAGGGGTTCGAGCATGAGCACTCGTGCGAGGCCGGGACGCGCCGGATCGTGCGGCAGCGGATGTGCGATCGTCAAGCCGCCGCCCCGGTTGCCGCGGTCAGCGGCCGTCCGGGCCGCCCGGGCCGCGGCGCCCGAGTCTCGCGGCGAGCCAGCGCAGCGGCGCCGTCAGGCGCCAGCTGTGCGAGCGGTAGACCGCCTCGAGCTCGGTCTCGCGCGCCATGCGGCGGCAAGCCTCGCGCGCGAGCTCCGCTGCGGCCCGCTGATGCTCGTCGGCGAGGCGCAGGTGGACCTCGCTCAAGCGGGCATGCTCCGCTCTCGCACTGTCACGCTCGCGCGTGAGCCGCTCGACGTCCCACGGCACGAAGTCATCGAAGACGTTGGGGGGCACGGCGAAATGCTGCCGCAGCGCCGCGTCCTCCCGACGCACATAGAAGCGGTTGAGTCCGTCGAACCAGGCAAAGAGGTAGTCGCTGCCCAAGAGGGTTGGCTCCCACTCGGCCCAAGCCGCTTGCGGGCTGTTGGGCCGGGTCGCCTCGACCACGACGATGC
>DATEQI010000593.1:0-5980 GCA_035272805.1 Alphaproteobacteria bacterium
CCTTGATCCTCGATCTTCCCGTCGAGATCGGGCTCGCACGCGCGGCGGGCAGAGCCGGGGCCGAGAACCGTTACGAGCGCATGGACCTCGCCTTCCACGAGCGGCTCAGAGAGGGCTTTCTCGAGATCGCGCGCACGGCCCCCGGGCGCTGTCGCGTGATCGACGCGCGCGGCTCGCTCGCTGACGTGCAGGCAGCCCTGCGCCGCGCCATCGCCGAGCGCTTCGCCCTCGCGCTATGATGCGGCCATGAGCGACGCCGCGGCACCGCGCGGGCCCGTCCCCCGCGCCAACCCGAACCTCCTTGGCCAAGAGGAGGCCGAAGCGGCCCTCTTTGAGGCCTTCCGCGGCAACCGCCTGGCCCATGCCTGGATTCTCTGCGGGCCGCGGGGCATCGGCAAGGCGACGCTTGCCTACCGCTTTGCCCGCTTCATGCTGGCGCAAGGGGCCAGAGCGGAGGCAGGCGGCCTCTTCGGCCCGGCAGCAGCGCCTGAGAGCTTGGCCCTTTCCCCCGACCACCCGGTCTTCCGGCGGGTCGCCTCCGACGGTCATGCCGATCTCTTGACGCTCGAGCGCCGCTTCGATGAGGAGCGCCGCCGCCTCAGAAGCGAGATCGGCGTCGAGGAGGCGCGTGAAGTTGCGGATTTTCTGCACCTGACGCCGGCCGAGGGAGGCTGGCGCATCGTGGTGATCGACGGCGCCGAGGAGATGAACCGCAATGCCGCGAACGCCGTGCTCAAGATCGTCGAGGAGCCCCCACCCCGGGCGCTCATCCTCCTGGTGAGCCATGCGCCGGGCCGGCTCCTCGCCACCATCCGCTCGCGCTGCCGCCGACTTGCCTTGAAGCCCCTCGAAGCGGGGGTGCTCGCGCGCATCCTCAAGGAGCGGCTGCCTGAGCTTGCGCCTGAGGACGTGCCTCTCCTCACACGCCTTGCCGAGGGCAGCGCCGGCCGGGCCCTCGAGCTTGCCGAGGATGGCGGCTTGGCGCTCTTCCGGGAGATGATGGTCCTTCTCGCAACGCTGCCGCGGCTCGATCCGGTGGCCCTTCACCGGCTCGCGGAGCGCACCTCGGGCGGGCAGGGCGAGACGGCCTATCGCACGCTCTCCGAGCTCCTCCTCTGGTGGCTCGCCCGCCTCATCCGTGCCGCCAGCACGCGCGAGATGCCGGCCGAGGTCGTGGCCGGGGAGGCGGCACTTTGCGCCCGTCTCATGGCTCAGCCGCATCTTGATCGCTGGTTGGAGGTATGGGAAAAGACCGGGCAGCTGCTGTCCCGGGCGGAAAGCGTCAATCTCGAGCGCAAGCAAGTGATGCTCAACGCCTTCCTCGCACTCGAGGCCGCCGCTGCCGCGCCCGAGCGTGCGGGCGGTTGATCGGGCCGCCCGGCGAGCGATCTATAGTCTCCCAGCTTGGGGTCCTGTCGAGGAGGCCTGAATGACCGTCGAGCGGTCGTTTTACATCACGACGCCGATCTTTTACGTGAACGACGTGCCGCACATCGGCCACGCCTACAACTCGATCGCGTGCGACGTGCTGGCGCGCTTCATGCGCCTCGACGGCTACCGGGTGAAGTTCTTGACCGGCACGGACGAGCACGGCCAGAAGGTCGAGAAATCGGCGCGCGCCGCCGGCATGGAGCCCAAGGCCTTCTGCGACAAGGTCGCGCAGAATTTCCGCGACATGGACCGGCTCTTGAACCTCTCGAACGACGATTTCATCCGCACGACCGAGCCGCGTCACGCGCGCGCGTGCCAGGACCTGTGGCGCCGGCTCAAGGCGCGCGGCGAGATCTATCTCGGCACCTACGCCGGCTGGTATGCCGTGCGGGACGAGGCGTTCCACGCCGAGAGCGAGCTCACCACGGGACCCGACGGCACTAAGCGCGCACCCTCCGGCGCCGAGGTCGAGTGGGTCGAGGAGCCCAATTATTTCTTCAGGCTTTCCAAGTGGCAGGAGCCGCTCCTCGCCCTTTACAAGAAGAACCCGGCCTTCCTCGCTCCCGACCATCGCCGCAACGAGGTGATCAGCTTCGTCTCGAGCGGGCTCAAGGATCTGCCGGTCTCGCGCCCCAGCCTCAAATGGGGCGTGCCGGTGCCGGACGATCCCAAGCACGTCATGTACGTGTGGCTCGACGCGCTCACCAACTACCTCACGGCACTCGGCTACCCGGATACGGAAAACGCCGAATATTCAGAATATTGGCCTACGGCTCTTCATGTAGTGGGGAAGGACATCCTGCGCTTTCACGCGGTCTATTGGCCGGCCTTCCTGATGGCGGCGGAGTTGGCACCGCCGCGGCGCATCTTCGCCCATGGCTGGCTCTTGAACCGCGGCGAGAAGATGTCGAAGTCGCTCGGCAACGTCGTCCGCCCGGCCGAGCTCATCGCCCAGTACGGCCTCGACCCGGTGCGCTACTACCTGATGCGGGAAATCCCCTTTGGTGCCGACGGCTATATCAGCCACGAGACCATGGTCGCGCGCATCAACGGCGACCTCGCCAACGATCTCGGCAACCTCGTGCAGCGCGTGCTCAGCATGATCAACCGGAATTGCTCGGCAGCGCTCCCTCAGCCGGGGAGCCTCGCGGCGGCGGATGCGCGCCTCCTCGAGGCGGCCGAGGCGACGCTTGCGGAGATGCGCGGCCACATGGAGGAGCAGGCATTCCACCGTGCGCTCGAGGCGCTGTGGCGCGTGATCGGCCAGGCCAACCGCTATGTCGACGAGCAGGCGCCGTGGGCGCTGCGCAAGACCGACCCGGCCCGGATGGCGACCGTGCTTTACGTGCTCGCAGACGCGATCCGTCATATCGGCACGCTCGTGCTGCCCTTCATGCCGGCCTCGGGCGCGCGCATTCTCGATCAGCTCGCGCTGCCGGCGGACGCGCGCAGCTTCGCGAGCCTGGGCCCGCACGGCCGGCTCAAGCCGGGCACCCTGCTCCCCAAGCCCGAGGGCGTCTTCCCGCGCCGTGTCGAGCCGGAGCCAGGGGCCGAGGCGGAGGCGGCGAGGTGACCCTCGTCGACAGCCACTGCCACCTCGATTTCCCCGAGCTTCACGGGGAGCTCGAGGGCGTGCTCGCGCGCGCGAAGGCGGCGGGTGTCGCGACGCTGGTCACCATCTCGACCAAGCTCAGCGAGTTTGCCCGCGTGCGCGGACTCGCGGAAGGCCACCCGGAGGTCTGGTGCTCGGTCGGCGTGCATCCGCACGAGGCCGGAGTGGAAGAGGGGGCTGACAATGCCGAGCTCCTTGCCGGGCTCGCGCGGCATCCCCGCGTGATCGGCATCGGCGAGACGGGCCTCGATTACTACTACGAGCACAGCCCGCGCGAGGCCCAAGCGCGCGCCTTTCGCGCCCACGCCGCGGCCGCGCGCGGCACTGGCTTGCCGCTCATCGTGCACACCCGCGATGCCGACGCGGACACCATGCGCATCCTCGAGGAGGAGGGCGGGGGCGGGGCGCTCAAGGGCCTCCTCCATTGCTTCACGGCGGGGCCGGCGCTCGCCGAGTTCGCCCTCGCGTGCGGCTTCTTCATCTCGATCTCGGGGATCATCACCTTCAAGGGTGCCGCAGCACTCCGCGACACGGTGAAGTCGGTCCCGCTCGAGCGCCTCCTGGTGGAGACGGACGCCCCTTATCTCGCCCCGGTGCCGATGCGCGGAAAGCGCAACGAGCCGGCCTTCGTCGCGCACACGGCGGCGGCACTCGCCGAGCTCAAGGGCGTCTCGCCGGACGAGCTCGCGCGCATCACCACGGAAAATTTCTTCCGCCTCTTCAGCAAGGCCACGGCCGTAGCACCGGCAGCAGCAGCCGCCCGGCAATGAAGGTCACCATCCTCGGTTGCGGCGGCTCGAACGGCGTGCCGCTCATCGGCGGCAATTGGGGTCTCTGCGATCCGCGCAACCCGCGCAACCGCCGGCTCAGGGCCTCGATCCTCGTCGAGGAGGACGGGACGCGCCTCCTCGTCGACAGCTCGCCCGATCTCAGGGAGCAGCTGCTCGCGACCGGAAACGGCTGGCTCGACGCCGTGCTCTACACCCATGGCCACGCCGACCATCTCCACGGCATCGACGATCTGCGCGCGGTCAACGCCATCCGCCGAAGCCCGCTCCCCGCTTATGCCGACGAGGAGACGATCGCGGAAATCCGCCGGCGCTTCGGCTATGTGCTCGAGCCGATCGAGCCCGCCGCGAGCGGCTATTTCTACAAGCCGTGCCTCGCCGTCTCGCCCATCAAGGGCAAGTTCCAGGTGAAAGCCGTCGCCATCGAGCCCTTTCCCCAGGATCACGGCTTCTCCACCACGCTCGGCCTGCGCTTCGGCAAGATCGCCTATTCGACGGACGTGGTGGCGCTCGACGAGCGCGCCTTCGAGGCGCTGCGCGGGGTCGAGCTGTGGATCGTCGATTGCTTGCGCTTCGCGCCGCACCCGACCCATTCCTGGCTCGACCGCACGCTTGGCTGGATCGCGCGCGTCAAGCCCGCGCGCGCCATCCTCACGCACATGAATCACAGCATGGATTACGACGCCGTCTCGGCCTGCTGCCCGCCCGGCGTGGAGCCCGCCTACGACGGCCTCGCGATCGAGGTGTAGGCGAGCCTCCGGGTAGTGGGTCAGTATCACCTCATCCTTCGAGACGGCCGCTTCGCGGCCTCCTCAGGATGAGGTGAAACCCAAGCTCCAAGTCCTCATCCTGAGGAGCGTCGCGCTTGCGACGCGTCTCGAAGGATGGGGACTTGCACAACGTGACCCACTATCGCCCTGCGAAAATTCTTGCGCGGCCACGCGCGCAGCACCTCCTCCTTTCTCGAAAATTTGGGCTATATTGCAAAAAGCCATCCATTCCCGTGATGGCTCGCAACGAGACGAGGGCAAGATGGACGCAGGCGACTTGTCGGTTTTCGCGGCGGTGGCGCGCACGGGTGGCATCACCAAGGCCGCACGTTCCCTCAACACCGTGCAGTCGAACGTGACGCAACGCATCCGGCTCCTCGAAGCCGAGCTCGGCGTCCGGCTCTTCCAGCGCCACAGCCGCGGCGTCAGCCTGACCAATGCAGGCGCGCAGCTCTTGCCCTATGCCGAGCGCATCCCGCACCTCATCGGCGAGGCGAAGCGGGCGGCGGCGGACGGTCCGGTGCCGCGCGGGCGCATCAAGGTGGGTGCCCTCGAGACGGCGACGGCCGTGCGGCTGCCGCCGGTGCTCGCCGCCTACGCCGCCGCCTGCCCCGAGGTCGATATCGAGATCGTCACGGGGACCACGGCCGAGCTCGTCGAAGCCGTGCTTTCGCACCGGCTCGAGGCCGCTTTCGCGGCGGGCCCCCTCGACCATCCCGAGCTTCTCGCCCTTCCCGTGGTGGCGGAGGAGCTGGTGCTGCTCACCGCACCTTGGATCGGCGACGCCGCCGCATTCGACGCGCGCGCGGGGGCGGACAAGCTCAAGCTCATCGTCTTTCGCGCCGGCTGCACCTACCGAAATTATCTCGAGGCCCTCCTTGCCGAGCGCGGAATTGTCGGCCTCCGCCGCCTCGAGTTCGGCACGCTTGACGGCATCATCGGTTGCGTGGCGGCCGGCATCGGCATCACGCTTCTGCCGCGCGCGGCTGCGGCGCGGGCGGCGGCCGAAGGGCGTGTCAAGCTACACGCCTTGCCGGACGGGAACAGGCGCGTCGAGACGGTCCTGGTGCGCCGGCGCGACGCTTTCGTGTCGACGGCGCTCAAGCGCTTCATCGACATCTCACGCGAGCTCCTGAGTGCGCCGGAGCGCGGTCGTCAGAGTAGGGAGCGTCGCTCCGCAAAAGCGCCCTTGCGCGCGGAGCGGACGGCCGCACCTCCGATCAAGGGTTCGTGAACAGCTGACGATCTTTCGTGAGAGGCGGGAGCGGCGAGGGAATGCTAGGCTACGATGAATAGGCGCTGCCCATGGCCCAAGAGCCACGACTTCTCTCGCTTGCCACCGCCGTGCCGCACTATGTCCTTCATCAGGAGGAGGTGCA
>DATEQI010000594.1:0-2779 GCA_035272805.1 Alphaproteobacteria bacterium
CGGAGCAGCGCATCCACCGCAGCTCGCCGATCCGGCTCAAGCTGACCAGCCGGTCGGGTGCCAACCTGCGGGCGCGGATATCGACGATCAGATTGGTGCCCCCGGCAAGCGGCAGGATTGCGGCGCCGTTGCCGTTGGCGAGCAGGGCCACGGCCTCCTCGAGCCGCTTGGGTCTATCCAGATCAAACTTGGCAAACATGGGCCCGATCCCTCTCGCCGTACCCGGGTCGTCCGGGGTTCTGCCGCTTCCATTCAACATATCACAGATATCGCCCGTTCCATCCCGCGCAAGCCCTGCGGTAGCGGGTCAGTTTCACCTCATCCTTCGAGACGGCCGCTTCGCGGCCTCCTCAGGATGAGGTGAAACCCAAGCGCCAAGTCCTCATCCTGAGGAGCGTCGCGCTTGCGACGCGTCTCGAAGGATGAGGACTTGGGTAACGTGACCCACTACCCGCCCTCTCGCCTAGACGTCCCAGCCGCCGTCGACAGCGATCTCGTGGCCGGTGAGCTGACGGCTCTCTTCGCTCACCAGGAAAAGGACGGCGTTTGCGATGTCCTGCGCCTCGGTCACGCGCTTGAGCGCCATGTCGTCGACATACTCCTGATAGACCTGCTCGAAGGTCCAGCCGCGCTTCTTGGCCTTCTCCTCGCACAGCTTGTCCATGCGCGGCCCCTCGACGATGCCGGGACAGACGACGTTGACGTTGATGTTGTACTCGCCCACGTCGAGCGCCACGGTGCGCGTCACGCCGCGCACCGCCCATTTCGAGGCGCTGTAAGCCGCGCGGTAGCGGTAGCCGCGCAAGCCCGAGGTGCCGCTGATGTTGACGATCTTGCCGCTCTTGCGCTTGACCATGTAAGGAAGCGTGTACTTGATCGGCAGAAAAGTGCCGAGCACGTTGGCGCGCAGGACGAACTCGAAATCCTCCGGCTTGATCTCCCACACCGGCGTCTCGATCGGGCCGGTGACGCCGGCGACATTGACCAGGATGTCGATGCGGCCGCCGAAGAAGCGCGCGGCGTGCGCCGCCATCGCCTCGACCTCCTTCGCATTGGTCACGTCGGCCTTGACGATCTCCGCCTTGCGCCCCAGCGCGCGGATGTTGGCCGCGACCGGCTCGATCGCCGCCACGTCGCGCCCGGCGAGCACCAGATCGGCACCCTCCCGCGCGAGCGTTTCGCTGATCGCCTGACCCATTCCCTTCGCGGGACCTGTGATGATGCCGGTCTTGTTCGCCAGTCTCATGTCACCCTCTCTTTTTTCGAAATACCTTCGGCCTGCCGAAGCCGCCGCCGCCGCAGCTTTCGAGCACGACCCGGTCGCCCTCGGCCAAGCGAAGGTTGGCCTTGCCTTTGACCTCTCTGCGCTTGCCCGCGGCGGTCACCAGGGTGACCCGGAAAGGGGCACCGGGCACACCGCCCTGGAGCCCGTAGGGCGGAATGACCCGCCGCTCGAACATGCTGGTCAGCGAAACGTCGCCGCTCAGCATGCGGTACTCGCGCACGAGTCCGTCGCCGCCGCGATGCGCGCCTGCACCGCCCGAGCCGCGCCTGAGCGTCTGCCGCACGATCTCGATGGGATATTCCGCCTCGATCACCTCGGCGGGTGTGTTCATCACGTTCGACATGTGCACGCGGACGACGGGCATGCCGTCGCGGTCGACGCGGGCGCCCTCGCCGCCGCCATGCGTCTCATACAAAGTTGCCCAGGCGCCGTCGGCGCGCCGCATGCCGAACAGCAAAAGCCCCGAGGTAGTCGGCCCGCCGGCGGTGAGCCGCTCCGCCATCGCCGGCTCGAGCGCGCGGAAGATCGCATCGACGACGCGCTGGGAGGTCTCGTGGTTGCCGCCCACGACGGGCCGCGTCGGCGGCGGCTCGAGCACCGAGCCCGGCCGGGTCTTGACCGTGAGCGGCCTGAGCGCGCCGCCGTTCGGCTGGATCTCCTCGCCGGCCAGGCATTTCATCGCATAGAAGGCCCCGGCGGCGGCGATGAAGGGCGTGGTGTTGACCGGGCCCGCGGCCGCGTCGTCGGAGGCCGAGAAGTCGAAGCTCGCCACGCCGTCGCCGAAGGTGAGGCGCACGCGCACGGCGATCGGTTGATCCCGGATGCCGTCGTCGTCGAGGAAGTCCTCGCCCTCGAAGACCCCTTGCGGCATGGCGCGGATCGCCTCGCGCATCTGCTGCTCCGAGCGGTCCTGCAGCTCCGCCATCGCCGCCTTGACGACTTCGAGGCCATGCTCGGCAACGAGCTCGCCGAGGCGGCGCTCGGCAACGAGGGTTGCCGCCATCTGGGCGTGGATGTCGCCCTCGCGCTCCGCAGCGCCGCGCACGTTGGAGAGGACGAGGTTGAGCTTCTCGCGATCGGGGCCGTCCGCGGTGAAGAGGCGCGTCGGGCTGATCCGCAGCCCCTCCTGCCAGATGTCCGTGGCACTCGCGAAATAGCTGCCCGGCACCGCACCGCCGATATCGGCCCAATGGGCCAGGCTGACCGCAAAGGCGAAGAGCTCCCCCGCGGCGAAGACCGGGCGGATCGCCTTCACGTCCGGCAGGTGGTTGCCGCCGATCTCCGGCAGGTTGAGGAACCAGACGTCGCCGGGGGCGAGCGAGCCGGCCGGCACCCGCTTGAGGAACTCCTTGACCGTGAAGCACATCACGCCGAGGTGCATGGGGATGTCGCGGCCCTGGGCGATCATCTCGCCCTTGGCGTCGGTCAGCGCCGAGGAGAGATCGCCCGCCTCGCGCAAGAGCGGCGAGCGCGCCGAGCGCATCACCACGAGCG
>DATEQI010000595.1:0-2623 GCA_035272805.1 Alphaproteobacteria bacterium
GTGATAGGCAGCCGTGGTCAACACGATGCCGGGCCGGCGGCCGGCCTGCTCGCTGCCCGCCTGGGGCGAGAACTGCAGCCAGACCAGACTGCCGCGCTCCGGAAGCGCCATCAGATCATTTCCTCGCCCTGCGGCCCGTCGTCCTCCAGCCTGTGCTCACGCTCGGGCGTCATTCCGGCCAGGAGCTCGTCGAGGGTGAAGCGCCGACGCGAGCGCGTGACGATGATGCGGCCGTCACGCGTGGCCTCGATATCGACACGCGCGCCCACGGTGAGGCCCGCCCGTGCCGCAACATCGCGCGGCACCCGCAGGCCAAGGCTGTTGCCCCATTTGGCAATCCGAACCCGAATCGGCATCTCGGCCGCGCTCCGACACGATGTTTATCCTTCGGATAAACTAATGTGTATTCGGGGTATATACAAGACCGGAGCTGATACCGCGGGAATCAGAATCTTCTGGTCCAGGCTCTGAAATTCACGACATCAGGAAAAAACTCGTCATTGCGAGGCGCCCGAAGGGCGCCGAAGCAATCCAGAAAGGGTTTCACATCACGCGCTCTGCCCCGGCGTACGCCGGGGTTCGCTGCGCTCGCAATGACGGTTATTTCCGGGTGAGACGGGCCTCCGAATCCGGAGGTTGTGACTTTGAAAAATTTGGTTTAAATTTCCATCTAGTTTAAATAACAGACCAGGCGGCGGCAATGATTACCGTGGGAGCCTTCGAGGCGAAGACGCACCTGTCGACCCTGCTCGACCGCGTGGCCGGCGGAGAGGAAGTGATCATAACCAAGCATGGCAAGCCGGTCGCGCGGCTCGTCAGCGCCGAGCACGCCGATCGCGCGCGGGTCAAGGAGGCGTTCGAGAAGCTCAAGTCGCTGCGCAAGGGAACCACGCTCGGCGGGCTATCCTGGAAGGCGCTCAGGGACGAGGGTCGGCGGTGAGCCTCGTCGTCGATTCCTCGATCGCGCTCAGCTGGTGTTTCGAGGACGAAGCCTCCCCCGAAACGGATGCTCTCTTCGAGCGCGTGCGCGATCATGGTGCGGTCGTGCCGGCGCTTTGGCATCTGGAGCTCGGCAACGTCCTCTTGCAGGCGGAGAAACGCAGCCGCATCTCGACCGGCGACGTCGCCACGCGCCTGGAACTGATCGCGGAGCTGCCGATCGCGACCGACCACGAGACGGCGCGGCGCGCCTGGCGCGAGATCCTCACGCTGGCGAGAGCCCAAGGTCTCACGACCTATGATGCGACATATCTCGAGCTTGCCATTCGTCGTGGCCTTGCGCTGGCGACAAGGGCCGATGCGCTCCACGACGCCGCCAAGCGGATGGGGGTGGCGGTGCTTCCCTGACGATGAAGGAGTCTCGCCGCACCTGGAGGAGGAGTTGCCTTGTGCCCCGGTCTTCTCTATGTATATCCCGATGGGATATACATAGAGGCGCGCATGACCCGCTCGACCGTCTTCAGAAGCAATCGCAGCCAAGCCGTGCGCCTGCCCAAGCCCGTCGCTTTCCCCGAAGGCGTCCGTCAGGTTGAAATCATCAAGCTCGGCCGCAGTCGGCTCGTGAGCCCCGTGGGCAAGCGTTGGGACGATCTCTTCTCGAACGGTCCGCGCGCGTCCGAGGACTTCATGCGCGAGCGTCCGCAGCCGGCGGCCGAGAAGCGCGAGCCGCTCTAATGCTGCAATACATGCTCGACACCAACATCTCTATTTACGTCATCAAGAACTACCCGGCGAAATTGCGCGAGCGCTTCAACCGCCTCGCCGAGCAGCTCGCCATATCGAGCATCACGCTTGGCGAGCTCTACTACGGCGCGGAAAAATCCGCGCGGCGTCTCGAGAACCTTCAGGCGGTCGAGCAGTTCGCAGCACGCCTCGAGGTGCTGCCGTTCCCGCCGAAGGCCGCGGCGCACTACGGTCAACTTCGTGCCGAGCTCGAGCGTCTCGGCAGGCCGATCGGAGCGCACGATATGCTGATCGGCGCCCACGCGCGCGCCGAGGGGCTGATCGTCGTGACCAACAATGCGCGCGAGTTCCGGCGTCTGCCGGGCCTGCGCGTCGAGAACTGGGTGTAGCCGACGCGGCTCGGGTCCCCCGGGAGCGGCATAGGCGGTGCACGAGCCCGCTGCCGCCCGGCTGATAGGAACAGATGACGGCGGCATGGTGATGCGAGGCGTGTCCTCTCTCATTGCGCCCGCTATGCTGGCCGACTGCTTTCTAGGATTGCGAGTGCAGCTTGGCTCAATTTTTCCGCATGGTTCCAATAGTACAGAAGACCATCCCGCTTCTGCTCGAAGCGGCCCCCACGTTTACGCGGCGAATTTTGCCACTGACTTTCGCGAGATGATCGTCAAACGTCGGCGCTATTGCGTGGTCTCCTCAATCGTTCGGCATTGAGCGTATGATGAGCGAGTGCCCGCCTTGCCGATCACACTCTTTGCATCGTAGCTTGGCCTCAAGGTCCACGAGGCGCGCATGGGGCGGCCGACCGCGCTTGATTACGTTATGTCCCATGACGGCGCTGCGGTTGCAGCGCCAACACGCGGCCTCAATGATATGCCACTGCCGCAAGTCCTCTAGGCGGAACGCATAGCGCGGTGGCTGGCCCTCGGCTCGCATCGATGTA
>DATEQI010000596.1:0-4468 GCA_035272805.1 Alphaproteobacteria bacterium
CGCACCTCCACCCGGTCGAGCGCCTTCGCCGTGACCGAGCGGCGCTGGTCGAGGACGACGCCCATCTCGCCGAAGATGTCGCCATCGCCGAGCACGGTGACCTGGCGCGCCTCACCATCCTCGGTCTTGAGGATCTCGACCCTCCCCGACTTGATGATGTAGGCGAAGTCGCTCTTGTCGCCTTCGCGATAGATAACGTCCCCGGGCGCGAATTGGCGCTCGGCCATGGGCGTCCTCCGCATTGTGGCCCGTCTGCCTTAACCGATTCGGCCGCACCCCGTCAAATCTTCCGTGGCGGGGGCGCGCGCTCGTACTGGCGAGGTGCGGCGCTTCCTGCTAAAAGGGCGCCATTCAGCCGAGGAGTGGGCCATGCGCCAGGCGACCGTCGAGCGCAAGACGCGCGAGACCGAGATCACGGCCACCGTCAATCTCGACGGCACCGGCCGCTATGAGGTCGCGACCGGGATCGGCTTTCTCGACCATATGCTCGAGCAGCTCTCCCGTCACAGCCTGATCGACCTCAAGCTCAAGGCCAAAGGCGACCTCCATATCGACAACCACCACACCACCGAGGACAGCGGCATCGCCATCGGCCAGGCGGTTGCCAAGGCGCTCGGCGAGCGCAAGGGCATCATGCGCTATGGAGCGGCACTCATCCCCATGGACGAGACCCTCACGCGCGTGGCGCTCGATCTCTCCAACCGGCCCTATCTCATCTGGAAGGTGAGCTTCACGCGCCACAAGCTCGGCACTTTCGATACCGAGCTCTTCAAGGAGTGGTTCAAGGCCTTCGCCCAGCACGCGGGGGTCACGCTCCATATCGAGAACCTCTACGGCGAGAACAGCCACCATATCGTCGAATCCTGCTTCAAGGGGCTGGCGCGCGCCTTGCGCGCGGCGATCGAGATCGATCCGCGCCAGAAGAAAGCGGTGCCCTCGACCAAGGGCCGGCTGTAACCGCATCGAGGATATGGGCAACGAAAATCAGCTTCATGCGCTCTGTGCAAGCGCCTCGGACCGCCCCCGCGTACGCGGGGGGTCCTTCGAGACGCGCGCTCCGCGCGCTCCTCAGGATGAGGTAAAGTCTTACTGCCACACACGAATCTCCTCATCCTGAGGAGCGACCCGAAGGGTCGCGTCACGAAGGACCCCCGATGGTTTTGCAAGCATCGGGAGATGTATGCATCAACTAGCCCCTCGACGGGGAAGGGTTGGGCTGAGTACTGGCATGGGCGTCGTCGTCATCGATTATGGCTCCGGCAATTTGCGCTCGGCCGCGAAGGCGGTCGAGCGCGCGGCCAAGGAGGTCTCCTCGCGCATCGAGGTGCGCGTGGTCTCGGACGCGCGCGCCGTGCTGGCGGCCGAGCGCATCGTGCTTCCCGGTCAGGGCGCTTTCGGCGACTGCGCGGCAGGCGTGCGCAAGCTGCCGGGCCTGCGCGAGGCGCTCGAGGAGGTAGTGATCCGCAAGGGCCGGCCCTTCCTCGGCATCTGCGTCGGCATGCAGCTGATGGCGAGCCGCGGGCTCGAGCACGGCACGCACGAGGGCTTCGGCTGGGTGCCGGGCGAGGTGGTGCGCTTGGCACCCAGCGATCCCGGCCTCAAGGTTCCGCACATGGGCTGGAACGATCTGGTCGTCGAGCGCTCCGACCATCCGGTGCTCGCGGGCTTGCCGAGCGGCACCGACGTCTATTTCGTGCACAGCTATGCCATGCGCTGCAGCGATCCCGCCCACGTGCTCGCGCAGGTGGAGTACGGCGCCCTGCTGCCGGCCGTGATCGGGCGGGACAACATGGTCGGCACCCAGTTCCACCCGGACAAGAGCCAAGCGGCGGGACTGCGCCTCATCGCCAATTTCCTCGCCTGGCGCCCGTGAGTGCCGAGGGAGTGCCGTGATCCTCTTTCCCGCCATCGACCTCAAGGACGGGGCCTGCGTGCGGCTCCTGCGCGGGCGCAGGGAGGAGGCGACCCTCTACAACGCCGATCCCGCGGCCCAGGCGCGCGCCTTCGCCGCGGCCGGCAGCGAGTGGCTCCACATCGTCGATCTCGACGGCGCCTTCGCCGGCCGGCCGAAGAACGCGGCCGCGGTGCGCGCCATCCTCGCTGCCGTCGCGATCCCGCTCCAGCTCGGCGGCGGCATCCGCGACATGCGCGCGGTCGAGGGCTGGCTCGCGGCCGGTATTGCGCGCGTCATCCTCGGCACGGCGGCACTCGGCAATCCGGCCCTCGTGCGCGAGGCCGCCAAGGCCTTTCCCGGCCGCATCGCCGTCGCGGTCGATGCGCGCCACGGCAAGGTCGCGACCGACGGCTGGGTCAAGACCTCGGAGACGAGTGCCGCCGCACTGGCGCTCGCCTTCGAGGACGCGGGCTTGGCCGCGATCGTCTATACGGACATCGAGCGCGACGGCGCGCTCTTAGGCCCCAACGTCGAGGCAACGGCAGCGCTTGCGCGCCGGCTCACCACGCCGGTGATCGCCTCGGGCGGCGTCGCCTCGCTTGCGGACCTCGAAGCACTTAAGGCGCACGAGGGCGACGGCATCGCCGGTGTCATCGCCGGCAAGGCACTCTATGATGGAAGTCTCGAGCTCGGCGCCGCCCTTCGTCTTCTCGCCGCCTGAGCCCCGGGAGCCGCCATGCTCAAAGTCCGCCTCATCCCCTGCCTCGACGTGAAGGACGGCCGCGTCGTCAAGGGCGTCAATTTCATCGATCTGCGCGATGCCGGCGATCCGGTCGAGCAGGCGCGGCTCTACGACCGCGAGGGGGCGGACGAGCTCTGCTTTCTCGACATCACCGCGAGCCACGAGCGGCGCGACACGCTTTACGACGTGGTCCAGGCGACGGCCGAGCAGTGCTTCATGCCCCTTACCGTGGGCGGCGGGGTGCGCAGTGTGGAGGACATCCGCAAGCTCCTCCTGGCGGGGGCCGACAAGGCCTCGATCAACACCGCCGCCGTCGAGCGGCCCGAGCTCGTGCGCGAGGCGGCGCAAAAGTTCGGCAGCCAGTGCATCGTGGTCGCCATCGATGCCAAGCACGCGGGTGCCGACCGCTTCGAGGTCTTCACCCACGGCGGGCGCCGCGCGACCGGGCTCGAGGCACTCGGCTGGGCCCAGCGCATGGTCGAGTACGGGGCCGGCGAGCTCCTGCTCACCTCGATGGACCGCGATGGCACGCGCCAGGGCTTCGACCTCGCCCTCACGCGCGCGGTCTCCGACAGCGTAAGCGTGCCCGTGATCGCCTCGGGCGGGGTCGGCGCGCTCGATCACCTGGTGGAGGGGGTCAAGGAGGGCCATGCCTCGGCGCTTCTGGCCGCCTCGATCTTCCATTTCGGCGAATTTTCCATCCGCGAGGCCAAGGCGTATCTCAGGAGCCACGGCATCCCCGTGCGGGAGAGTGCCCCTACCTGAGCAGCAACTCCCGGCCGCGGCGTGACCCGCGGGGGAAAATCTGTTAGGGAGAAATCGTCCGGGCGGATGGGCCGGAAGGAGCAAGCCATGAGCACGAGCGGCGACGACGCCATCCTGGCACGCCTCTTCGCCATCATCGAGAGCCGCAAGGGTGCCGACCCCTCGGTCTCGCGCACCGCCCATCTCTTCCACCGCGGCATCCCCAAGATCGCGCAGAAGGTGGGCGAGGAGGCGGTCGAGGCCGCGATCGCCGCGGTCGAGGGAAAGCGCGCGGAGCTCGTGGGCGAGAGTGCCGATCTCCTCTATCACCTTCTCGTGCTGTGGTCGGCGATGGGCTTGAAGCCCGAGGACATCTACGCCGAGCTCGCGCGCCGCGAGGGCACCTCGGGCATCGAGGAGAAAAGCTCGCGCGCGAGCAAGGGCTGAGGGGCGGGGACGCCGGGAGCCGCAGCCGCCACCGGAGGGCGCGCATGGCCTACGACGACAGCAACGTATTCGCCCGCATCCTGCGCGGCGAGCTCCCCTGCAAGAAGGTCTATGAGGACGCGCACGTGCTCGCCTTCCACGACATCCGGCCCCAGACGCCGGTGCATATCCTGGTCATCCCCAAGGGGCGCTACGTCGATCTCGACGACTTCTCGGCAAAGGCCTCCGACGCCGAGATCGCGGCCCTCTTCCGCGCCGTGGGGCGGCTCGCGCGGCAAGCCGGCGTCGCCGAGAGCGGCTACCGCTTCCTCGCCAACAACGGCCCAGACGCCAACCAGGAGGTGCAGCACCTCCACGCCCACATCTTCGGCGGCAAGAACCTCGGCCGCATGATCAAGCCGGCGGACAAGTGAGGCGGGCCGCAGGGCGGACGCGCCAGGTCCAATCGACATTCGGCTCGTCGTCATTCCGGAAGCTTAGGCGAGCCCGGGAAAAGCCGGGCTTTTCCCGGTTGCGAGCCTTGCTGTCCGGAATCCATGGCTGAGCTCGCGCGGTCCCGGCCGTGGATTCCGGATCGCGCAAATCATCGTTGTCACGATGATTTGCTTGTCTGGAATGACGGCGGTGAAGATGAATGTCGA
>DATEQI010000597.1:0-27044 GCA_035272805.1 Alphaproteobacteria bacterium
CCCGCACGATCGTCGGCACCCGGCCACGAGAGGAAAAAAGGGTATGGAAGCCTTTACCACGGACCAAGCGCCAGCGGCCGGGAGCGATGCGGCACTCGTCAAGGACGTGACCGCGGCGAGCTTCATGGCCGACGTGATCGAGACCTCGCGCACGGTGCCGGTCATCGTCGATCTGTGGGCGCCGTGGTGCGGGCCCTGCAAGCAGCTCGGCCCTCTCCTCGAGAAGGTGGTGCGCGAAGCCAAGGGCAAGCTGCGTCTCGCCAAGGTCAACATCGACGAAAACCCCCAGATCGCCCAGCAATTCCGCGTGCAGTCGATCCCGGCCGTATTCGCGGTCGCGGGCGGCCGGGTGGTCGATGGCTTCGTGGGCGCGCTCCCCGAGAGCCAGATCAAGGCCTTCGTCGAGCGCCTGAAGGGCGAGGGAGGTGCCGATGAGGGTGCTGCCCAGATCGCGGAGGCCCTCGCCGAGGCGAAGAAGCTCATCGAGGAGGGCGACCTCGGCACCGCGAGTGCCATCTTCGGCCAGATCTTGCAGCACGAGCCGGACAACCGCGCCGCCATCGGAGGCCTCGCGCGCTGTTACCTCAAGGGCGGCGATCTTGCGCGCGCCAAGGAGCTCATCGCCAAGGTGCCGGCCGAGCACGCGGACGATCCCGAGATCGCCGCCGCGCGTGCAGCGCTCGAGCTCGCCGAGCAGGCGAAGAAGAGCGGGCCCATCGACGAGCTCAAGGCGAAAGCGGCAGCCAACCCGGCCGACCATGAGGCCCGCTTCGAGCTCGCCAACGCGCTCTACGCCGCGGGCCGCCACGGGGAGGCGATGGACGAGCTGCTCGAGCTCATCAAGCGCGACCGCAAATGGAACGAGGAGGCGGCGCGCAAGCAGCTCCTCAAGCTTTTCGAGGCGCTCGGCCCCACGAACCCCCTCGTTGCGGCCGGACGGCGGCGGCTTTCCTCGCTGCTCTTCTCATGAGCCGAAGCCCGTTCGACCCCACGATCGAGCAACTGCCCCGCGCGCTGCCGATCTTCCCGTTGAGCGGCGCGCTCCTCTTGCCGGGCGGCAGGCTCCCGCTCAACATCTTCGAGCCGCGCTACCTCGCCATGATCCAGGACGCGCTCAAGGGCGAGCGGACGATCGGCATGGTGCAGCCGCGCGAGGGCGAGGAGAAGGCGCCGGCACCTGCGGTCTACCGCTTGGGCTGCGCCGGGCGCATCGTCTCCTTCGACGAGACCGACGACGGGCGCTATCACATCGCACTTTCCGGCCTCTGCCGTTTCGAGATCGTGGAGGAGCTGGCCCCGCTGAACGGCTACCGCCGCGTGGTGCCGGATTTCTCGCCCTATTACGACGACTTCAAGGAGCCGCCCGACGGCACCGTCGAGCGCAAGCACCTGATCGAATGCGTGCGCGCCTACTTCAAGCTGCAGAGCATCGACGCCGATTGGAAGGCGATCGAGGCCGCCTCCGACGAGCGCCTCGTCACCACGCTTGCCATGGCGTGTCCCTTCGAGCCGAGCGAGAAGCAGGCGCTCCTCGAGGCGCGCGACCTGGCCGAGCGCGTCCGCGTGATGACGGCGCTCTTCGAGATGGCCGTGCTCGGCCGCAGATCCGGCGAGGCGCGCCACTGAGGTCATTCTTGGCAAGAGGTAAAGGCGATGGCCGAGGCGAAATCAGGCGTTGACCCCAAGCTGCTCGAAATCCTGGTCTGCCCGCTCACCAAGAGCACGCTCAGGTATGACCGCGAGGCGAACGAGCTGATCAGCGAGGCGGCGGGCCTCGCCTATCCCATCCGCGACGGCATCCCCATCATGCTGGTCGAGGAGGCGCGCCGGCTCGACGAGCCGAAGAAGCCCGCCGCGCGCGAGTGAG
Source organism: Alphaproteobacteria bacterium (assembly GCA_035272805.1). Classification (GTDB taxonomy): domain Bacteria; phylum Pseudomonadota; class Alphaproteobacteria; order JACZXZ01; family JACZXZ01; genus DASPPM01. Next base: position 1,868 of record DATEQI010000597.1, read on the forward strand.
CCTCAGTTGAGCGAGCACGGCACCCTTCACTGGCCCGTCGAGATCCGCCTCAAGAAAGCGGAGAAGCTCCTCGAGATCGATTTCGATAACGGCATCAGCTTCCGCTATCCGGCGGAATATCTCAGGGTCGAGAGCCCCTCGGCCGAGGTGCAAGGCCATAGTGCCTCCCAGAAGCAGCTCGTGGCGGGCCGGCGTCACGTCGGCATCCTCTCGCTCGAGCCCGTCGGCAATTACGCGATCCGCATCGGCTTCGACGATCTCCACGACACCGGCATCTTCACCTGGGCTTATCTTTACGAGCTTGGCGAGCGGCAGGCGGAGAAATGGGCGGGCTATCTCGCGGCACTCGCCTCCGCCGGCCTCGCCCGCGAGCCGCCCAGGCGCGGGTAGCGTCCCGGTTTTGAAATTCACGACATCAGGCAGACATCTGTCATTGCGAGGCGCCCGAAGGGCGCCGAAGCAATCCAGAAAGGGTATCGCACCCAGCGCCCTGGATTGCTTCGCTGCGCTCGCAATGACGGTTATCTCCGGGTGAGATGAACGTCCGAACCAGACACTAGGGCGCGCCTCAGAGCGGCTCGCCCTTGATGAGCCGCGGCAGCTCGCCGACGACCCCCATGGCATGGCGCATGAAGAAGCGGCGCAGCGGCGGCAGCTCGTTGACGATGGCGAGCCCGAGGTCGCGCACGAGGCGCACAAGCGGCGTGCTGTTGGAGAAGAGCCGGTTGAGCGCGTCGGTCGCCAGCATGAGCGCCACATTGTCGAACCGCCGCCAACGCTGATAGCGCTCTAAGAGGTCCGCCCCGCCGAGATCGAGGCCCAAGCGCTTCGCATCGACGAGGATCTCCGCGAGTGCCGCCATGTCGCGCAGGCCGAGATTGAGGCCTTGGCCCGCGATCGGATGGATGGCGTGCGCCGCATCGCCGATCAGCGCCAGCCGCTCGTCCACGTAACGCTCGGCGTGAAGGAGGGCGAGCGGATAGGACCAACGCTTTCCCTCGAGCGTGAGCCGGCCGAGATAAGGCCCGAAACGCCGCTCGAGCTCGGCTGCGAAGGCGGCCTCGTCGAGGGCGAGGAGTGCCGGCGCCAAAGCCCGATGCTCGGTCCACACGATCGAGGAGCGCTTCCCGCGCATGGGCAGGAAGGCAAGCGGACCGGCCGGCAGGAAGCGCTCGTGCGCGACGCCCTCGTGGGGCCGCTCATGGGCGATGGTCGCGACGATGCCGATCTGGGGATAGGACCAGGAGGTGACCGCGATGCCTGCGTCCTCGCGCAGCCGCGAGTTACGCCCGTCAGCCGCGATCGCGAGCGCTGCCTCGAGCGTGCGCCCGTCGACGAGCCGGGCACGTACACGCGTACGGTCTCGCTCGAGGCCGACAAGCTCGACGGGTGCCAGGAGCTTGACCGTCGGAAGTCTCGCGAGGGTGGCGAGCAAGGCCTTGCGAATCTCACGGTTCTCGACGATGTAGCCAAGCGGATGCGGGGCGACCTCCGCGTGGCGGTACTCGAGGAAGAGGAGCGCGGGCCCGTCCGAGACCCGGATATCGAGAATGGGCTCGGCCAGCGGCTCGAGTGCAGGCCAGAGGCCGATGCCGGCGAGTGCCTGGACCGAGCCCCAGGCGATCGCCGAGGCGCGGCCGTCAAAGGCGCTTTCGCGCTGGTGCTGAGGGCTCTCGCGGTCGAGGACGGCGACCTCGATGCCGGCACCCGCCAAGGCCGCGGCGAGGGTCAAGCCGACCATGCCGCCGCCTACGATCAGCACCTCGGTACGCAAGGCTCCCTCGGGTCGTGCTCCCGGCGTTTCGTCAGGGGTTGCCATGGCGTCACCTTCGCCGAGTGCTGCACCTATGTCCAGCGCGCTCCACGGCAGCGGGCGGGGCAGCGACAAAGCGGACGAGGCCGCAAGCTCCTCTCAGCCCGAGGTGGCATCATTTCCCGGGCGCTTGCACCAGGGATCTCTGCCGCGGCCGACGGCGGCCTGAGCAGGCTTTCGGCGGGAACTGGCAAGCAACCAGCCGCGGGAGGGCCGAGCGTGCTGCGGAGAGGGAAAGAGGAGCCTCTACGATAACGCCACAAGCAAGGGACGACCCCACCCGCTCCATTGTTGGGCGGGGCCAAGCACCCGAGGGCTACTCAGTGCGGTGAGCTGCCGAGGTGGCCCGCAATCGTGTTGAAGGTCAGGCTCAGGTTGGTCCCGACCAGGGTGACCGCGACAATGATGGCGACCGCGATCAACGCTGCGATCAGACCATATTCGATTGCGGTGACACCCTCATTGGATTTCAGCGCTAACGCGGTCTTAACAAATCGGGCAAGGCGCAGCATGGCTCATCCCCCTCGATGGCATGTTTTTAAGACGCGCTCAGCGCCGCCAATCTACCCAAATTTTGTAAAAACATCATTACGAAGCTGACGGCTCCCCCTCCCCCGCGAGCGGCCCTCGCCCGGAGCTTTGTCGCACCTGACCATGTGCTGCGGCCTCCCGAGCTCCTTCGCCCCCGGGCGATCGATGCCTAAAATTCAACCACATACCGACCAATGCCCAAATTTTCACCCCATAAGGCCGCGCGCGCGCGCAATAAGCGTCCGAACCCAGCCGATTTCGCAATGCGGCAAGGCCGGCACGTTTCTTGAAAATTAGAGGGGCGGAGGCCCGCACGTCGCCCGGGCTTCGCCACGAAGAGGGAGAGGGGGACCATGAAGCTCGTCATCGCCATCATCAAGCCCTTCAAGCTCGACGAGGTCCGCGACGCGCTCACGGCGGTCGGCATCGAGGGCCTGACGGTGTCCGAGGTCAGGGGCTTCGGGCGCCAGAAGGGCCAGACGGAGATCTACCGGGGGGCCGAGTACACGGTCAATCTCCTGCCCAAGCTCAAGATCGAGGTCGTGGTCAGGGATGCGCTCACCGAGGCCGCCGTCGAGGCGATCCAGAAGCACGCGGCCACCGGCAAGATCGGCGACGGCAAGATCTTCGTCCTCGAGGTGGCGCAAGCCGTGCGCATCCGCACGGGCGAGCGCAATGAGCAGGCCGTATAGGCGGCCGCGCGGTCTGGGCCAGCTTTTGCGTAAGGAGGCGTCATGCGCTCATTCGGTGGGCAAATTTGCCCGGCTCCAGGCCTCGGCGAGGAACGGCGATTCGCCGAGGACGCCCGGCGATTCAACGCATTAGGGGCGAATCGTGCGATCGCGAGCGAGACCGCGAGGCGTGGCATGGAAATTGAGATTTGCTCCGCGCGCGAGGAACGGGAGTGCGCAATGGGGCGAGAGCTCACGAATTTTAGGAGCAAGGCGATGCGGCAGATGACCCGACTGGCGATGTTTGTGATGCTCGCGGCGCTGGCGGGTGCCGTGCTCGGCGGCGTGGCGTTCGCCCAGCAGGCGCCCGCCGCTGCAGGTGCTGCGGCACCCGCCGCGGCGGCAGCACCCAAGATCGATTCCGGCGACACCGCCTGGATGCTGACCTCGGTGGCGCTCGTGCTGATGATGACGGTGCCCGGCCTCGCCCTCTTCTATGGCGGCATGGTGCGCAAGAAGAACGTGCTTTCGACGGTGATGCAGAGCTTTGCCATCACCTGCCTCGTCACCGTCTTGTGGATGATCGTCAACTACTCGACCGCCTTTACCGGCGGCACGCCCTTCTTGGGCGGCCTGAGCCGCGCCTTCCTGCAAGGCGTGGTGAGCGACATCGCCGCCGACAGCAAGAAAATCCCCTCGGTCAACTCGCTCGCCCCCACCATCCCCGAGATGGTCTACATGTGCTTCCAGATGACCTTCGCCATCATCACGCCGGCGCTCATCGCGGGCGCCTTCGCCGAGCGCATGAAGTTCTCCGCCATGCTGTGGTTCATGGCGCTGTGGGCGACCCTCGTCTATGCCCCGATCGCCCACTGGGTGTGGGGTCCCGACGGCATCTTCAACAGCGGCAACGACAAGGCCTGGGTGCACGTGCTCGACTTCGCCGGCGGCACCGTCGTGCACGTCAACTCGGGCGTCGCCGGCTTGATGTGCGCGCTCGTGCTCGGCAAGCGCAAGGGCCTCGGCAGCGAGCACATGGCGCCCCATAACCTGGTGCTCACCCTCATCGGCGCCGCCCTCCTCTGGGTCGGCTGGTTCGGCTTCAACGCCGGCTCCGCCGTCTCCGCCGGCCTCCAGGCCGGCATGGCCATGACCGTCACCCAGATCGCCACCGCCACGGCAGCACTTACCTGGATGTTCGTCGAGTGGGCGTTCAAGGGCAAGCCGAGCGTACTCGGCATCTGCTCGGGTGCCGTTGCCGGCCTCGTCGCCATCACGCCGGCCTCCGGCTTCGTCGGCCCCGCAGGCTCGCTCGCCATCGGCGTCGCCGCCGGCGTCTTCTGCTTCTGGGGGGCCGTGTGGCTCAAGCCCAAGCTCGGCTACGACGACGCGCTCGACGTCTTCGGCGTGCATGCCGTCGGCGGGGCCGCCGGCGCCTTGCTCACCGGCGTCTTCGCCATCAGCGAGTACGGCGGCACCTCCGGCCTCATCGAGGGCAACGCCCCGCAGGTGCTCTATCAGGCGATCGGCATCTTGACCGTGGCCGTCTATGACGCGATCGCGACGCTCATCATCCTCAAGCTCCTCGATGCCACCATCGGCCTGCGCGTCGACGAGGAGACCGAGCGCGACGGCCTCGATTACGCCCTCCACGGCGAGGTCGTGCAATAGGCCCCGACGCAAGGAAGCGCGAGCACGGCCCGTCCCCTCGAGCGGGCCGTTCTTTTTGGCGCGCTCGGATGCCCGGTTCTAGCGACAGATATTCCTCCTTATTTCAAGCTGCTGACGGCGAGGCGCTTCAGCTCGCCTTAACTTCGAGCCGTACCATGCCGAAAAATCTGTTTTATTGGAGGCACCCCGCGCTTGCTCCGGCGGAAATGACAGCGCAAAAGATCATTTCATTTTCTCAAGAAATTAGCATTGATTATCTGAATAAACCGGTAATTTCGTCGTATATCATATTGAAATACTTGAGTCATACTGTGCGCTTTGTGGGAACTTCATGGCTGGTCCAGCGGAACGGGGCATCAGCATGAGTCCTCGCGCCTTCACGGGAGATTGCCGAGGAAGGTTCGAGTGACAGAGTGGCGGAGCTTGCTAACTTCTTGATATGATGATTTTCGAGGGTTGAGCATCGAACCGCCTTGTGGCAAGGAACGGGACGTCTTTCAGCGCGCCGCCTCGCCATCTGCAAATCGCACCCGCGCGAGACTTCCATGCTATCATTGCATGTTATCCGTCGCGGTTCTAATGCTGCCGTAAGAGATCTAGGTAACTGTGGGCGAATATGATCACAAATCGATCCACGCAAATTCGCACCGCGCAGCCGGCAGGCGGCCTGCCGTGCGAGTCGCCGGCAGCGGAACAAAGACAAAACCAAGGATTCTGGCTCTTCCACTTGTGGAATGCCTCTCCCATCACCGCGACATCCTGTGCTGCTCGGTATGAGAGCGCTTGTTTTGCCGTTCCGCAGCCGTTACACTCGTTTACCTTTTGTACCGAGAAGAAGCGGCCCTTGTCCGACGAGGAGCTGAAGCGATGGCGCGCGCCGCGGCGCACCGATCGAACCGGCTGACTCTGCTGCCTCCCGAGGCGGCGCAGTTCCTGCGCCGCCGCCTCGCCGAGCTGGGGGGTGCGGTTCTCCTCCTTTTCGGCCTCGCGGTGCTGCTCGCACTCGCCAGCTACGACCCCGCCGACCCCTCCTTCAACCATGCCACGGCTCGCGCCGCGCGCAACCTCGCAGGCGGCCCCGGTGCTTTCGGCGCCGATCTCTTGCTGCAGCCCTTCGGCCTGGCGGCAACCCTCATCGGCGTCGTGGCCGCCCTCTGGGGCTGGCGCCTCGCCGCCCACAGGGGCTTGGCGCGACCGCTTCTGCGCGTGGCCGCCCTGGCCCCGCTCCTGCTTTTCGCCGCCATCGCCTGCGCGGCACTGCCGCCACCCAAGGGCTGGCCGATCACAACCGGGCTCGGCGGCCTCATCGGCCTCATCGGGCATGGCAAGTTTGCGAGCGCGGCCGAGATGAGCGGCCTCACGCTGAGGGCGGAGTTCCTTGGCCTCGCCGCCGCCCTCCCGGCCACGGCCCTCTTTCTTTACATCCTCGGCTTGAGCCGGGCCGAGTGGAAGGCCGCGGCGCACGGCACGCTTTGGCTTGTGAGCGGCGGGCCGCGCGGCCTCGTGCGCTCCCTCTCCCTTGCCCTCAGGCGCGGCCGCGCCCTCGGCGCACAACTCGTGGGCCGCGGCCGCGGGGCGCTCGTCGACCGCGTGGCCGAGCCCAATTTCGCCCGCCTGGCGCCGCGCCCGCGCCGCGAGGGCGCCGAGTCCGGGCTCGGCGCCGGCAAGGCCGCGCGCGAGGGCGGCGCGCCCGCGATCGAGCCGCGTGCCGCCAATCCCGCCGCGCGCAAGCGTGCCGCTCATTCCCGGCAGACGAGCCTCGGCCTCGACAGCGAGGAAAGCTACGAGCTGCCGCCGGCCGATCTCCTGACGCTGCCGCCCGCCGCCCGCCACGAGGAGCGGCTCGACGAGGGGGCGCTGGCGGCGAATGCGCGCCTGCTCGAGTCCGTGCTCGAGGATTTCGGCGTCAAGGGCAAGATCGTGAAGGTCCGCCCCGGCCCGGTCGTGGCGCTTTACGAGCTCGAGCCGGCACCCGGCACCAAATCCTCGCGCGTCATCAGCTTGGCCGACGACATCGCGCGCTCGATGAGCGCGATTTCGGTCCGCGTGGCCGTGGTCCCCGGGCGCAACGTGCTCGGCATCGAGCTCCCCAACGCGCGGCGCGAGACGGTCTACCTGCGCGAGCTGCTCTCCTCCGAGGCCTACGAGCGCACGGCGGCCAAGCTCACGCTCGTGCTCGGCAAGGACATCGGCGGGGCACCGGTGATCGTCGACCTCGCGCGCATGCCGCACCTTTTGATCGCGGGCACCACCGGCTCGGGCAAGTCGGTCGCGCTCAACACGATGATCCTCTCGCTGCTCTATCGCCTGCCGCCGAGCCAGTGCAAGTTCATCATGATCGACCCCAAGATGCTGGAGCTCTCGGTCTACGACGGCATCCCCCATCTCCTCACTCCCGTGGTCACCGAGCCGAAGAAGGCTGTGGTCGCCCTCAAATGGACCGTGCGCGAGATGGAGAACCGCTATCGCGCCATGTCGACGCTCGGGGTGCGCAACATCGCGGGCTACAACCTGCGCCTCCAGGAGGCGGCGCGCAAAGGCGAGGTGCTGAAGCGCCGCGTGCAGACCGGCTTCGATGCCGAGAGCGGCAAGCCGCTCTTCGAGGAGCAGCCCCTCGACATGACGCCGCTTCCCTACATCGTCGTCGTCGTCGACGAGTTCGCCGACCTCATGCTCGTCGCGGGCAAGGACATCGAGGCGGCGGTGCAGCGCCTCTCCCAGATGGCGCGCGCGGCCGGCATTCATCTCCTCATGGCGACCCAGCGCCCCTCGGTCGACGTCATCACCGGCACGATCAAGGCCAACTTCCCGACGCGGGTGAGCTTCCAGGTCACCTCCCGCATCGACAGCCGCACCATCTTGGGCGAGTCGGGGGCGGAGCAGCTGCTCGGCCAGGGCGACATGCTCTACATGGCCGGCGGGGGCCGCATCTCCCGCGTGCACGGCCCCTTCGTGCGCGACGACGAGGTCGAGGCCGTGGTCGGCTTCCTCAAGGAGCAGGGCGATCCCGACTATATCGAGGACGTGACCGAGGAGGATGACGAGGGCTTCATGACCGAGCTCGAGGGCGGCGGCTCGGGCGACGAGCTCTACGACCGCGCGGTGGCGCTCGTCTGCCGCGAGCGCAAGGCGTCGACGAGCTTCGTGCAGCGCTATCTGCAGATCGGTTACAACCGTGCCGCCCGCATCATCGAGCGCATGGAGGTCGAGGGCGTGGTGAGCACCGCCAACCACGTGGGCAAGCGCGAGGTGCTGGGCCGCAATATCGAGGACGACGAATGAGTCCGGCGGTGGCGATGACACGCGCTCGCTTGGCGGTCGTTGCATCCGCGCGCATGACAAGGCATGTTATCCGCTTGGCAGCGACTTTCGCGCGCCGCGGCATCGTTACGATGGCGCATAGTTCGCACCCGCGGCGGCCCGCAAGGCCGCCGCTTTGCCCAGCGTATAAAAGGCGGGCTCTCGGCAGCGGGCGCGGACCAGCGGCGCCGGGGATGAGGATCGGGCCGGCGTCTTTTGCCAAGGTGCCGTAGAAGGCCGGCATCAGGAGCAAGCGTATGAAGCGCATCAAGTGTCTCAAGGCAGCAATTCTGGCGGCGGCACTCTCGTTGCAGCCGCTGGCGGCACTGGCGGCGACGCCCGCGCCGAGCCTGAGTGCCGCCGACCAGGCGGACCTCGCGCGCGTCGAGGAGTATCTCAATTCCATTCGCACGGTCCACGGGCAGTTCCTGCAAAGTGCGGAGGGTGAGGTCTACGCCGAGGGCGCCTTCTACATCGAGCGGCCCGGCAAGATGAGGATCCAGTACGCGACGCCCAATACGCTCTACATGGTGGCGAGCGGCTCGACGCTCTCGATCTACGATCCGCGCATCAAGAAGGCGAGCTATGTGCCGGTTGACGCGACGCCGGCCTACTACCTCTTCAAGGACAGGGTCGGCTTCGGCGACAGCATCGCGGCAAGCAAGCTCGAGCGCGGCGCGGCGTCGCTCCGTGTCACGATCTACCAGAAGGACCATCCCAACGATGGCCGCATCACGCTCGTCTTCAGCGACAAGCCGCTCGAGCTCAAGAAATGGAAGATGATCGATCACGATGGCAACGAGATCGACATCTCCCTCGTCAACACCGAGTTCAATACCAAGCTCGATCCCAACCTCTTCAAGTTCGTCGACCCCTCGCCGACTTCCGAAGGCGCCGGGTCGACGCATTGATCGACCCGCCGGCCGGCATCGTGGCGCCGAGGCGGCGCAACTGCCGCCCGGTGGCTTGTTGTGCCCGCGCGGCCGCGGCACCATATTGATCGGGCGCGGTTGCCGCCCGTGGCGTGCGGGCAAGGCGGCGCCGGGAGGACGCGGGCAGGAGTTGACGTCATGAGGTTTCTCAAGCAAGCGATTTTGGCAGCGGCCTTGGGACTCCAGCCGCTTGCGGCCGTGGCGGCGACGCCGGCGGCGAGCCTGAGTGCCGCCGACCGGGCGGACTTGGCACGGGTCGAGCAATACCTCGATTCGATCCGCACCGTCGCCGCGCACTTCATGCAGAGCTCGGACGGCCGCATTGCCCAGGGCAGCTTCTATCTCGAGCGGCCGGGCAAGATGAGAATCCAATACGATCCGCCCGATCCGCTTTTTATGGTGGCGAGCGGCATCTTTCTTTCCGTTTACGATCCGCAGCTCAAGCAGACCACTTATCTGCCCATCGACTCGACGCCGGCCTATTTCCTCGTCCAGGACAAGGTGGGATTCGGCGACAATGTCACGGTCGCCAAGGTCGAGCACGGCAGCGACTCGCTCCGCGTGACGCTCCATGAGAAGGGCCATCCCGACCAAGGCCGCATCACCCTCGTCTTCAGCGACAAGCCGCTCCAGCTGCGCAAATGGACCGTGATCGATCGCAACGGCAAGGAGATCGACGTGGCCCTGCTCGATGCCCAGTTCGATACCAAGCTCGACCCCAACCTCTTCAAGTTCGTCGATCCCTCGCCGAGCCCGGGTGCCGGGGGCCAGCGCTAAGCGAAGGCGCCGAAGGGCACGGGCGGGGTGGCCGCAGGCGAGGAGCGTGGCGAGCGCTGGGCCCGGCGCCGGCTCATATCCATTGGCGCGCGCGGCTTGGCAATGATAAGACAGCCGCTGGAAGCGGGTCAGCGCCGGCCGAATCCTCTTGCGGGCGCGCGCATCCCGTGATTCCTTTGCAGCGCAAGGCGACGACGACACGAGCGGATGCCATGGCAACCCCTCCCCTCCGACCCCTCATCGGGCTCCCGGCCTGCGTGCGCGAGATCAACGGCTGGCCCTTCCATGCCTGCGGCGAGAAGTATCTCGCCGCCGTGGTGCAAGGGACCGACGGCATACCGCTGGTCATCCCAGCGCTCGGCGACGGCGACGGCCTGCCGGCACTGGTCGCTTCTCTCGACGGCCTCATGCTGACCGGCAGCCCCTCGAACGTGGAGCCGCACCATTACGAGGGGCCGGCGAGCGTGCCCGGCACCAAGCACGACCCCAACCGCGATGCGACCACGCTGCCGCTCATACGCGAGGCCATCCGCGCGGGCCTGCCGCTCTTTGCCATCTGCCGCGGCATCCAGGAGCTCAACGTGGCGCTCGGCGGCACGCTGCATCAGCGCGTGCAGGAGCTTCCCGGCAAGATGGACCACCGCATGCGCCGAGACGAGCCCCGCGAGGTGCAGTATGGCCCCTGTCATGCCGTCACCCTGACGGAAGGCGGCTTTCTCGCTCAGCTGACCGGGCAGCCGGAGATCATGGTCAACTCGCTGCACGCGCAGGCGATCGACCGGCCCGCACCGGGACTCGCAGTCGAGGCGGTCTCCTTGGACGGCATCATCGAGGCGGTGAGCGTCAAGGGTGCGTCGACCTTCGCCCTGGGGGTGCAGTGGCATCCCGAGTGGAAGGTGCTGGAGAACCCCGTCAGTTGCGCCCTCTTCCGCGCCTTCGGCGACGCCGCCCGGGCAAGGGCCCAAGCCCGCGCGCGCGGACAGATCGGCATCGCCGCCTAGGGCCTTCGGGCTCGGCGCGAAACCTCTTGCCGCCGCCGCCCCGCGCGCTTGGCATTCTCAGGGCCGCACGCATGACCGCGTGCGCCAAGCTTGCGAAATGTTAAGCGCTGCGCGAGCCGCATGGCTGGGCGTCGGACCCGTCATGACGAAGGCGATTCTTTAACCCTATCTTATAGGCGAGCGACCGGCCGGCCACTCCGGTGGCGCCGGTCGCCCGAGGGCAGCTCCCCTGGTGCCCTCGGGCTCCCTACGGAGCTCCAGAACGCCCGGTCAGGCCCCCCTAGACCGGGCGTTCGCCTATGCGCGTCCCGCCGCGGCCGCCCGGCTTGAAATATCGCTGTCCGCCGCATAGCTTGCCGGCGAAGGACGGCTCCCGTCCGCGCGCGGCATCGAGGCCCTACATGGCTTTCACGGCTCGCCTTCGTCAGCACGACCGCGCCATTGCCGTGGCGGCGGGCGAGACCATCCTCGCGGCAGCGCTCGCGGCCGAGGTGCCCTATCCCCACGGTTGCCAGTCCGGCAACTGCGGCGCCTGCAAATCGCGCCTCTATGCCGGCGAGGTCGAGATGATGCCCTATTCCGCCTATGCCTTGAGCGGGGAGGAGAAGGCTCAGGGGCTCATTCTCGCGTGCCGCGCCATGCCCTGTTCCGACGTCGAGGTGGGCTGGCTCGAGAGCGAGGAGACCGTGATGCATCCCTTGCGCCTCTTGAGCTGCCGCGTGGCGGCCCTCGACAGCGTCACCCACGACATCAAGCGCGTGCGTCTCGAGGTCCTGTCCGGCGGGCCGTTCAGCTTTTCCGCCGGGCAATATGCCCGCGTGAGCTTCCGCGGCCAGCCCGCGCGCGACTATTCCATGGCCAATATGCCGACCGAGGCGCCGCTCGAGTTTCACATCCGCCATCTCTCTGGCGGGCGCTCGTCGCGCTACGTCGCGGAGCGTTTGGCGCTTGGCGACGAGGTAACGGTCGAGGGCCCGTTCGGCACGTCCTATTGGCGCGCGCGCCACATCGGCCCCATCCTCGCGCTCGCCGGCGGCTCGGGCCTGGCCCCCATCAAGTCGATCGTCGAGACCGCACTCCTCCACGGCATCACCCAGCCGATCGAGCTTTATTTCGGCGTGCGCGACGAGCGCGACCTCTATCTCGAGGACCATTTCGCCGGCCTAGCCGCGCGCCATCCCCATCTCAGCTTTGTCCCGGTGCTGAGCCAGCCGAGCCGGGCGACGCCGCGGCGCACCGGCCTGTTGCATGAGGCCGTGCGCGCGGATCACGCCAGCGTCGCGGGCTGGAAGGCCTATCTCGCGGGGCCGCCGGCCATGGTCGAAGCGGCGAGCGCCATGTTGGCCGAGTGCCACATGGCGCCGGAGGACATCCACGCCGACGCCTTCTATACTGAGGCGGAGAAGGCGGCGCTGCCGCTCACGGCCTGAGCGATCAAGAGAGGGTCATGACGGTAGAGCGCATCGAGGTCCATACCGCACGCGAGCTCATGCAGCAGCCGGAGGAATATCAGGCGGCGGTGCGCAAGATCGTGATCAGCCACGCGATCAACGAGCTCTATGGTGCGGAGGTGTTCGACGAGCCGGCGATCGCGCATGCGGCCGGCCTCGGCCTCGAGTTGCCGGCAATGGACGCCGCCTGAGTCTCGCGCAGCCTCCATGCGCATCGTAACTTGGAACATCAATTCGGTCCGCCTGCGCATCGGCCTCCTCGAGCGGCTCATCGCGGAGAGCGATCCCGACGTCCTGTGCCTTCAGGAGACCAAGGTCCAGGACATGCAATTCCCGCTTCTGCCCTTGGTACGGCTCGGCTATGAGCACCAGCTCATCCACGGCATGAAGTCCTACAACGGGGTTGCCATCCTCTCGCGCGTGCCGCTCAAGGAGACGGGGAAGATGGGCTGGTGCGAGAAGGAGGATTGCCGGCACGCCTTTGCCACGCTGCCGGGTGGCATCGAGCTCCACAACTACTACATTCCCGCGGGCGGCGATATTCCGGACCCCTCGGCCAATCCCAAGTTCGCCCATAAGCTGCGCTTCCTCTCCGAGATCGTCGCCTGGTGGGAGGGTCGGCAAAAGCCGCGGCGCAAGGCGATCCTCCTGGGCGACCTCAACATCGCCCCGCTCGAGACGGACGTGTGGTCGCACAAGGCGCTCCTCGACGTGGTGAGTCACACGCCGATCGAGGTCGCGTGGCTCGACAAGCTCCAGGCGGCGCATGGCTTCATCGATGCCGTTCGGCGCTTCGTGCCGCCCTCTGAGAAGCTTTACAGCTGGTGGAGCTATCGCGCGGCCGATTGGCGGGCCGCGGACCGCGGCCGGCGGCTCGACCACATCTGGGTGACGCCGGCATTGGGCGGCCGACTCAAGGCCGCCGCCATCCTCAAGGACGCGCGCGGCTGGGAGCCGCCCTCCGACCACGCCCCCGTGCTCGTCGAGCTCGCGGAGTGAGGGCGGGCGCGAGCGGCGGCGGCGGTGCTGGACAATCGGCCCCGGTCTATGTTATGTGTTACGTTACTCGTAACAGCCACGGCATAGTGCCGTGATCAAGAGTTTTGCCGACAGCGACACGGCGGCACTCTATGCCGGGCGTGAGGTGCGGCGATTTCGCGGCTATCGCATTCAGGCCGAGCGGCGTTTGGCGATCCTGCGAAACGCCAAGAGACTCGGCGATCTTGCCGGATTGCGCAGCAACCGTCTCGAAGCGTTATCGGGAGGGCGCGCCGGGCAGTACAGCATCCGGGTGAACAGGCAATACCGGGTCTGCTTTCGCTGGTTCGACAATAACGCCTACGATGTGGAGATCGTGGATTACCATCGTTGAATCCGTTCGGCCATCGGCCCCGGGGACTATGTCGGCAGCAATGGGGAAGCCATGACGAGCAAGAAAAAGGCGACGACGAGCTCCGCGCGGGAACCGGTCTTCGCAATGCGGCCGGTGCATCCGGGCGAGATTTTGCGCGATGAGATGGCCGAGCTGGAACTTACGGCCAGGGCCCTCGGCCGCGCCCTCGATATCCCGGCCAACCGCGTGACGCAAATTCTCAAGGGGCAGCGCGCCGTGACGGCGGATACCGCGTTGCGGCTCGGCCGGTATTTCCGGACGTCGCCCGATTTCTGGCTCGGCCTGCAGAAGGATTACGAGCTGCGCCGGGCTGCCGACGAAGTGGGTGCCGCGATCGCGGCGAAAGTCCGTCCGCGCGCCGCTTGAGCAGCCGCTCGCCTGCTTTCAGCCGCGTCTTCCGGCCGTCGCGCGTGCAATGTTCGATCAGCCCGCGAATCGTGCGGGTGACGCCGGGCCGGCCCGCGGCGCCCATTCGGCGATGCGCTCGCGCACCGGATTGACGACCGCCAGCTCGACCCATTCGCCGCGTGCGCCGAAATCCGCCCCATCGGCTCGAGCATTCGGATCGCGGTAATAATAGCCGGCTCGCCGCCGACCGGAGACGGTGACCGTGGCTGCCCCTTCCTCGATGAGCCCATGGGACGGGGGCGGCTAGACGGGCGAATTGGGGATGGCAGTGGGGATCGCGAAGTCGCTCATCCGCGTTTCGTTGCCCTTGATCGAGCTTCTTTCGTATCGGAATGAAATTTATTGCGGGGCGTCAGGCCATGCTGATCCAACGCGAACGCCACCTTCCGTTCCCGGTTCGAAATTTTGCGATGGCCTTCGAACCGCTGTGCCGTCTCGTCGAGGCTTCTGACGATTACATCCACCATTTTCTTGTCCGTAAGCCGTGTCATCCTATAGCCTCTTCGATCGGCGCCCGGCGCCCGTGCTCATACACCACGGGTGGCACCGGATCGCGGCGAGTGCGCATCCCGATGGGGAATGCTAGGATCGCTGCCGAGGAGTTTCGCATGGACGACAAGGTTAACGTGACCATTCCGGTCGAACCCGAGGCTGCGGCGGCGCTTGCGGACGCGCGCAATCGCGAGGCAGTCGGTCGGCTGGTCAGCCGCGTGCTCCGGCCGCAGGCAGGCCCGAGCCCACTCGCGCGAGCCATCGCCGAGATGAAGGCTGATGCGCGGGCAGCCGGCTTGGCCGATGCCGACATCGATGCCGAGCTTGCGGCGTACAATGCCGAGCGGCGCAAACCCACCGCAACCGATTGATCGTCTTCGACGCCGCCGCGCCCCTTGAGCGCCGCCGCTGCTCCGCTCACTCCACGCGATACATGAAATAGCGCCCGGGCTCGAGCTCGCCGGGAAGCTCGAGCTCGCGCCATGCCGGGTGCGGCATGGGCTGGTCGCCGAGCACGACCCCGCCCGCTGCCATGAGCGGGGCGAGGAGCGGGGCAATCTCGGCGGCGAGCGCCCGGCTCGCCTCCGGGCTGTGCGAGCCGATGTCGCAGTGGGCGAGGGCCGCCTTGGCGCCGAGGTGCTTAAGTGCGCTCGGCAGCGTGTCGCGAAAGTCGCCTTGAATGAAATGCCCGGCGTCGGGGCGCGAGCTCGGGTGTGCCGCGAGCTCGCGGTCGAAGACGAAGATCTCGCGGCCCCCGAGGCGCTCGCGCAAATGGTCGTAGGTGCGGCCGTTGCCGAGCCCGAGCTCGAGGACCGGGCCCGGAAGGGCTGCGATGAGCTTGGCCGCGTGGTCGATCGTGGCGCGTTGGGCGAGGAGGCGCCGGATGAAGCTGTCGAGCCGGCTCAATGGTGCTCCGCGTGATCGACCGCGTCGCGCAATTGATGCGTGGTGCGCTCGAGGCGGTCGGCGAGCACGCGCATGATCTCGATCCCCATCTGGGGGAATTCGGTGATCAGCTTGAAGAAGAGCTCCTTCGAGATGCGCAAGGTGACGAGCTCGCTTTTCGCCTTCACGGTCGCGGTGCGCGGCACATCGCAGAGAATCGCGATTTCGCCCACGATATCATTGCGCCCGAGCTTGGCGACCACGAGCGGCCCCGCCGGTGTGTCGACGACCACATCGGCCTCGCCGGAGAGGATGATGTAGGCGGCGTCTCCCGGGTCGCCCTGATGAAAGAGCACCTGGTCGGCATGGTAGGTGAGGCGTTCCGAGGTGAAGGCGAGCAGCTTGAGCTTCGAGGCCTCGATTTTCCCGAAGAGCGGGATGTTGCGCAGGATGTCGACTTCTTCCTTGAGACTCATCTTGACCTCCAGCCCGCCCTATTCCGCCGCCACCATCTCGTGGAACGCCGAGCCTGCGCGGTTGAGCTCGGCGACCGCACCCTCCTCCACCAGCTTTCCGCTGCGCATGACGAGGACGCGGTCGAAATTGCGCGCGAGCTCGGCACGGTTGAGCACGGCGACAAGGCCGCGGCCCTTGAACTCCGCGCGCAGGTTCTCGAGAACCCTGCTTTGGGAGCTGCTGTCGAGGGCCGCCAGCGCATCATTGAGGATCAGGAGGTCGGGCCGCTTCAACACCACGCGCGCGATCGCGAGCTTCTGCCGCTGCGCGCCGGAGAGGCGGCTGCCGGCGCTTCCGATGTTGTAGCCGAGGCCGGCCTCCATCACCGAGCCCCGCAGCTCAAGCGTCTCGAGCACTTCCTGGATGAGCGCACCTACCCGCTGCGCGCCTTGAGGCTGGCCGTAGGCGACCTTGCCGAAGAGCACGTTGTCCTGCAGCGTGGCCGCGGCATTGTAGCTCTCGAAATCGAAGAACGCGACCGCCCCCCGCAACTCCGGCGGCAGCCCGTCGCGGAAGACGTCGCGCGCCTCGAGGATGCGCTGCTTGAAATTCGCGTCGATCAGATCGAGGCGATGACGGGCCGGAATGAGCTTGAAGGGCAGGTTCAAGAGACGGTTCTTGTCCTCCTCCTTGAGCTGGTCGAGGCCGCTCGTGCCCACGCGCGTGAGCAAGGCCTGGAACTCGGGAAGCTCGTCGGCGCTGATGAAGGAGTATTGCTCGAAGAGCTCGCTCCCCGGCGGCAGACCGGCGAAGAGCTCGACCATGGTCGTGGCTGCCTCGCGCCCCATGCCCAGGATGAGCCCCGTGAGGCCGGTCTTGTCGAGGACCTGGCGCACGTAAGCGTTCCCGGCGAGGCGCTCCATGTCGAAGGCGTCGCCCACGGGCGTGCCGAAGAGGAGATTCTCGGCGACGCTCGCGTTGTCGTTGTAGCGTTTTCGGTCGAAGAGCTCGACGAGTTGCGCGAAACTCGGCTCCGCGAGCCGCTCGCGCAAGGCGTGGCGCGCCTCGAGGACGCTCTTGGCGAGGTCGGGCCGCTTCGCGGGATCGATGACGCTGAGCAGGCCCACGTGATAGACGTCGTCCTCCATCTCGGTGAGTTTGAGGATCTCGAGGGCGCGTTCCCTGAGCTCGGCCTTCGAGCCGGCTCCTGCCGCGGCATAATCGATCCACTCGGCTGCGACGTCGAGTGGCGGGTTCCCGGTACGCACGGCCTCCGCCATCAACGCTTGGCGCTCGGGCGAAGACGGGCCTTCCGATAACGGCTTGTGCTTGAGCGCGTAAAAGAGATTGCTGTCTATGGTGCCGGAGAAGAGATAGCTGTGCTGAGCGACGAAGCCGACGCGCCGTCCACTGATCGCCTCGGGCCAATCGGCGATATTCTCCCCCCCGATCGTGATCTTGCCGCCGCTCGGCGGCAGGAGCCGGGCCAGCATCAGGCCGAGCTCCTCCTTGCCGCTGGCACCCGTGCCGACGACGGCGATGTGGTTGTCGAGCGCGAAGCGCGCCGAGACGTTGTCGACGATCTTGAGTCGGCCGTCCTCGCTGAAGCTGACGTTGGCGAGCTGCACTTCGCCCTTGAGCGGCTCGATCCTCTCGGGCTCGACGAGCTGCCCCTGCTCGTCGCTCGTGCCGGGCGGGGCGAACTGCTGAACCACCTGCTCGTACATGATCCGCGCGTTGTCCTTGCTCTGGTAGAAGGTGAGCAGCTCGCCCCAGGGGCCCGCGAGATCCTTTTGCGCGCCGATGACCGCGACGAGCGCTCCGATATCGAGCTGTCCCTGCAAGACCAGATAGCCCCCGATCGTGAAGAAGAAGAACGGCGTCACCTTGTCGGCCGTGTTGTTGATGTATTTGACGAGGAACTTGAGGATGAAAATCCTGAGGCGGGTATAGTATTGCGTATAGAGACGGTCGGAGAAGTCGGCGCGCTCGAAACGGGAGGTGTCGTTGGCGTGAATCTCAAGCGCTCCGCCCACCGCCTCGCCGAGGCGTTCGGAGAGCCCGCGTTGCGTGCGGATGCGCCGCTTGTTGTGCTCGTTGATGCGCTTCTGCATTTTCGGGATGAGATAGCCCTGCCCGGGATAAAGCGCCACCGCCGCCAGCCCGAGCCAGGGGTTCTGCATCAGGATGAAATAGAGCGGCACCAGCAGCAGCCCGCCTTGAAATATCGGCGTCGCAACGGCATCGCCGACGAATTCGCCCAAGGTCACGGTCTCGGCGATGAGCATCGCGATGATCTCGCCCACGGAGATCTTCTTGAAGTGGGGGAGGGGAAAACAGAGGATGCGGCTGTAGAGCTGATAGCGCATGCGGCGCAGCATGCGCTCCCCGAGGCGGCCCTTGTAGACATTGATGAAGTACTTGAAGCCGCCGTTCACGATGGTCAGCGCCAGGAACACGACGGAGAGCAGCATGAGCCAGTTGACCGCGCCGAAATCCATGCCGAAAAGGTGGTTCGCCTTCACGGAGGCGAGCCCGCCCCCGCGGTAGGCCTGGTTCGCCGAGTCCTTGATGTGATTGATGATCAGCTTGGGCAGGTCATAGGAGTAGTAGAGAAACGGGAACGAGACTCCCGTGACCATGAGCAAGACGATTTGCTCCTTAAAGCTATACTTTAGGATAAACCGGTAAATATTTTTTTCCACAGTCTTTTTCCCCTGTCCCCAGCCGCCTCGAAGGGGTGCGCGGCGGCCCAGCACCTTAGCCTAGTGCGAGCGGGCCGTAAATGCCGCCCCGGGCGGTCGGTGCCGAATGGGAGGCATGCGGCCCGTTTCGCAGCACCTGCGGCGAATGACGGCAGGATCGGCCGGCGGGGCCACCTGCTGGCGCGGCGCCACAAGAAGCGCGCTCGCCGCAACAGGAACGCAGATTGGCGTCACCCCTTCGTCACAAGACTCGCTTTGACGCCGATGGGCGCGATAGGCTATGGGGTAGCCGAATCTCGAGGGGGCCGGTCGCAATGTCGAGCCGCAAAGGCACGCGCGTTCTGATCTACAGCCACGACACCTTCGGCCTCGGACATTTGAGGCGCTGTCGGGCCATCGCGCATTCCCTTGTCGAGCACCACAAGGACATGTCGGTGCTGATCCTCTCGGGCTCGCCGATCATCGGCAGCTTCGATTTTCGCGCGCGCGTCGATTTCGTGCGCGTGCCCGGGGTCATCAAGCTCCACAACGGCGAATACACCTCCTTGAATCTCCATATCGACATCGGCGAGATGCTTGCCATGCGCTCGTCGATCATCCGCCACACGGCCGACACCTTCGATCCGGATCTCTTTCTCGTGGACAAGGAGCCGCTCGGCCTGCGCGGCGAGATCGAGGACACGCTGTCCCTCTTGAAGGCCCGCGGCGTGCCGATCGTCCTCGGCCTGCGCGACGTGATGGACGAGCCCGCGCTGCTCGCGCCCGAATGGGAGCGCAAGAAGGTGCTGCCGGCGCTCGCCGACTTCTATGACGAGATCTGGATCTACGGCTTGCCGCAGGTGTGCGATCCGCTCGAGGGGATCGAGATTCCCGACTCCGTTCGGCGTCGCACGGTCTACACCGGCTATCTCGAGCGCAAGGTGCCGACGCATCTCACCCACATGCCGGCACGGCCGCGCCTGGAAGTGCCGTATCTGCTCGTGACGCCGGGAGGCGGGGGGGATGGCGACGCGCTCATCGACTGGGTGCTGCGCGCCTACGAGCAGTATCCCACGATGCCCCACCCGGCGCTCATGGTGCTCGGTCCTTTCATGCAGCCGGAGCGCCAAGGCGAATTCATGGTGCGCGCGAGCCAGCTCAAGAACGTCGAGATGATGACCTTCGATGCGCGTATGGAGACGCTTGTCGATGGCGCGTTGGGGGTCGTCGCCATGGGGGGATACAACACCTTCTGCGAGATCCTCTCCTTCGACAAGCCGGCACTCATCGTGCCCCGCACCGCACCCCGGCTCGAGCAATACATCCGCGCCTCGCGCGCCCAGGAGCTCGGCCTGGTCTCGCTCCTGGTCGACCAGTACGCGCGCGATCCCCACATGATGGCGACCGCACTGCGCCAGCTGCCGCAGCAGAAGCGGCCCTCGGACGTGGTCGTGCCGGGGCTGCTCGACGGTCTCAGCAACGTGAACCGCCTGGTCGAGCGGCATCTCAGGCCGCGCCATGTCCATCCGGTGCCGGTCGCCACGGGTCACCCGTAGAGCCGTGGTGCCCACCGTCGCAGTCATCCTCAAGGGCTATCCGCGCCTTTCCGAGACCTTCATCGCGCAGGAGCTCAGGGAGCTCGAGCGCCGCGGGCTCTCGCTCCACATCGTCTCGCTGCGCCATCCGACCGACGCGGTCCTCCATCCCATCCATCGCGAGATCGCGGCCCCGGTGCTCTACGTGCCCGAGTATCTGCACGACGAGCCGCAGCGCGTGCTGAGCGCGTGGCGGGCGCTCAGGGGATCGAGGGGCTACCGGCGCGCCCGCGCGGCCTGGCTCGCCGATCTCGCCCGCGATCCCACGCCCAACCGCGTGCGCCGCTTCGGCCAGGCGCTCGTGCTTGCGCACGAGCTGCCGCCTCGGGTCGAGCGGCTTCACGCTCACTTCCTCCACACGCCTGCCTCGGTCGCGCGCTACACGAGCCTCATGACCGGCCTCAAGTGGAGCTGCTCTGCGCACGCCAAGGACATCTGGACGATACCCGCGTGGGAGAAGCGCGAGAAGCTCGCGAGCCTCGATTGGCTCGTCACCTGCACGCGCGCCGGCGCCGAGCATCTCAAGGCGCTCAGCAGCGAGCCGCGCAAGATCGAGCTCGTCTATCACGGACTCGATCCGGCGCGCTTCCCGCCGCGCGAGGCGGCACCGTCGCCGCGCGATGGACGCGATCCCTCAGCACCGGTCGTGATCCTCTCGGTCGGCCGGCTCGTCGCCAAGAAAGGCTACGGCGATTTGCTCGCTGCCTTGGCACGGCTTCCCAAGGCGCTCCACTGGCGCTTTATCCATGTGGGGGGCGGACCGCTCGCGCAGTCGCTCGCGCGCGGGGCCGCGAGATGCGGGATCGCCGCGCGCGTCGCCTGGCTCGGGCCGCTCTCCCAGGAGGCCGTGCTGGCGCAATATCGCAGCGCCGATCTCTTCGCGCTCGCCTGCCGCGTGGCGCCCGACGGCGATCGGGACGGCCTGCCCAACGTGCTTCTCGAGGCGCAGAGCCAGGGACTCGCCTGTCTTTCGACCACGGCGGGCGGCGTTCCCGAGCTGATCGAAGCGGGGCGGTCCGGCCTGCTCGCCCAACCGGGCGACGTGCCGGCACTCGCAGCACACTTGGCACGGCTTATTCAGGAGCCCGCGTTGCGCGCGCAGCTCGCTCGCGCAGGTGCGGCGCGGGTGCGCCAGAGTTTCAGCTTCCAGCCTGGCATCGCGCGGCTTGCCGAGAAGTTCGGCCTTTCCGCGGGCGGGGAGGCGGATGGCAAGCTGCCCGCCGCTGCCGCCGAGACGAGCACGGAAGCTGCCGCCAGCGGGCCGCTACCGTCATGCGCATCGCGTTCTATGCGCCGCTGAAGCCGCCGGACCATCCGGTGCCCTCGGGAGACCGGCGCGTCGGCCGTGCGCTCATCGCAGCCCTCGGCCTCGCCGGACACGAGGTGAGGCTTGCCTCGCGCCTGCGCAGTTGGGACGGTGCGGGAGATGCGGCCCGGCAGCGCCGTATCGAGCGCCTGGGCGGGCGGCTCGCCTCCCGCCTCATTCGCCGATACGGCAGCGAGCCTCGGCTGCGGCCGGAACTCTGGCTCACCTACCATCTCTATCACAAGGCGCCGGACTGGCTTGGGCCCGCGGTTGCGAGCGAGCTCGCGATACCCTATGTCGTCGTCGAGGCGTCATCGGCGCGCAAGCAGGCGAGCGGCTGCTGGGCAATGGGGCATGCCGCGAGTGCCGCCGCGATCGCGCGCGCGGACGCCCTCATCAATCTCAACGGCGACGATCGCGAGGGTTTGCTTCAGCTGGTCGGCGAGCCCGCGCGCATCAGCCACTTGGCCCCGTTCATCGAGACGGCGGCCTATGCCCGGGCCAAACCCGCGCGCACAAGGCTCGCCGAGCGCTATGGGCTCGACTCAGCACGGCCTTGGCTCCTCGCGGTTGCGATGATGCGGGAGGGGGCGAAGCTCGCCTCCTATCGCGTGCTGGCCGAGGCGCTGCGCCTCATCGACGGCCTCGACTGGCAGCTCGTCATCGTCGGCGACGGCCCGGCGCGCGGCGAGGTCGAGGCGCTGCTGGCCCCCCTCGGCGAGGGCCGCGCGCGCTTGCTTGGCGCGCTCGCGGCGGAGGCGCTGCCCCCGCTCTATGCCAGCGCCGATCTTTATCTCTGGCCCGCCATCCACGAGGCCTTCGGCATGGCGTTCCTCGAGGCCCAGGCCGCCGGGCTGCCGGTGGTCGCGGGGCGCGAGCGCGGCGTGCCGGAGGTCGTGCGCGAGGGCGAGGCGGGCCTGCTTGTGCCACCGAGCGACGCCCGCGCCTTCGCCGCCGCGGTCGCAACGCTCCTTGCCGATCCCGGCCGCCGCCGTGCCATGGGTGCCCGCGCCCGCGCGATTGCCTCTGCCGAGGCCGACATCGGCGCCGCAGCGAGGCGGCTGGATGCGATCCTGCGGCAGGTCCTCGCGGAGCGGCGGGCATGACGCAGCTGGCGCTCATCCGCCATGCCGCGAGCGCGTGGAGCGAGCGCGGGCTCATCCAGGGCCGCGCCGACCCCTCGCTCAGCCCCGGCGGTGCCGCCGCTGCCGCGGCCTGGCGCGTGCCGGCCGCACTCGCCGCCTTCGACTGGGTGGCGAGCCCGCTTGCGCGCGCCTCTGAGACCGCCCGTCTTCTCCTCGGCCGCGAGGTGGCCGTCGAGCCCTCGCTCATCGAAATGGCATGGGGCGATTGGGAGGGCGAGCATCTTGCCGAGCTTCGCGCCAAGCTGGGCGCCGCGATCGCCGAGAACGAAGGGCGCGGGCTCGACTTCCGTCCGCCGGGCGGGGAGAGCCCGCGCGATGTCCAGCGCCGTCTCGAGCCGTGGCTCGCGCGCGTGGCGCTCAGGG
Organism: Alphaproteobacteria bacterium; assembly: GCA_035272805.1. Lineage (GTDB taxonomy): Bacteria > Pseudomonadota > Alphaproteobacteria > JACZXZ01 > JACZXZ01 > DASPPM01. The sequence goes on from DATEQI010000597.1 coordinate 24,742, forward strand.
CCCGGCCCACGGCGGCCGTGACGCATAAGGGCGTCATCCGCGCCGTCGTCGGTTTGGCGACCGGGTGGGACTTTCTCGGCAAGCCGCCGCTGCGGCTCGCCCCCGCCACAGCCCAGCTCTTCGAGCTTGACGAAGGCGGGCGGCCGCGCCTTCTCTCAGCCAACATCCCGCTCGCCGCACCGTGAGCCGCCTCCTCCTCTACGTCCAGAGCCTCCTCGGCGTCGGCCATCTGGCGCGCGCCGCCCTCCTTGCGCGCGCCTTCGCCGCGGCCGGCTGGGAGGTCGACCTCGTCTCCGGAGGCATGCCCGTTGGAGAAGTGAGCGCGGGTGCGGCCCGCCTCGTTCAGCTGCCCCCCGCGCGCAGCCGAGACGAGGCCTTCAGCGGGCTCGTGGACGAGGCGGGCAAGGCGGTCGACGCGGCTTGGCGCCAGGCGCGCCGCGAGCGTCTCCTAGCACTCTTCGCCGAGCGCCGGCCGGACGTCCTGATCCTCGAGATGTTTCCCTTCGGCCGCCGGCAGATGCGCTTCGAGCTCCTCCCGCTCCTCGCTGCGGCGAGGGCCGCGGCGCGCCCTCCGCTCGTCGTCTCCTCCGCGCGCGACGTCGTGCAAGGCCGGCGCAAGCCGGGCCGGGCGGAGGAGGCGTTGGCCCTCCTCGAGGAGGCTTTCGACCTCGTCCTTGTGCACGGCGATCGGCACCTCGTGCGCTTCGAGGAGAGCTTTCCGCTCGCAGCCGAGCTCGGTGCCCGGCTGCGCTACACCGGCTATATCGCCCCGCCTCAAGTACCCCGGGGCCGCGCCGGTGAGGTGGGCTGGGACGAAGTGGTGGTCTCGGCCGGGGGTGGGGCTGTTGGCGCAGCACTGCTTGAAACGGCATTGGCCGCGCGGCCGCTCAGCAAGCTCAAGGCTCGCCGCTGGCGCCTTCTTGCCGGCCGCAACCTGCCTCAAGGTGCGTTTGCCGCCCTTGCCGCCCAGGCGCCGCCCGATGTTGTCGTCGAGCGCGCGCGCCCGGATTTTCAAGGGCTCTTGGCCAATTGCCGCGTGTCGATTTCCCAGGCCGGCTATAATACGGTGATGGACATTGCGAGTGCTGACGCGCGGGCCGTGCTCGTGCCCTTCGTCGGGCTCGGCGAGACGGAGCAGACGCTCCGTGCCGAGAAGCTCGCGGCGCGCGGGCTCGTGCAAGTCGTCCCCGAGCGCCAACTGACGGCGGCACGTCTCGCTGCCGCGGTCGATGCGGCCGAGGTGATGCCGGCCCCCCGCTTCGCCGCTTTCGACATGTCGGGTGCTGCGACCAGCGTGCGCATCGTGAGCGAGGTATTGTCCCGCCGCCCGGCCGCGGGGGTGCGCGCATGAGCAGCTGGGCAGCACTTGAGCGCGAGCTCGACGCCTGGCAGGCGGCGGGCCGGGTCGCGAGCCTGTGGTGGCGCGATGACGACGCGGTGGACACCACGCCGGCGCTCGAGCGGCTGCTCGCGACCGCAGGCACCTATGGCATCCCGTTGGCGCTCGCCGTGGTGCCGCAGCCGGCCCGCGCGAGCCTCGCGGACGCGATCGGCGATGCGCCGGCCGTGACTCCGCTGCCACACGGCTACGCGCATGTGAGCCATGCCCCCGCGGGCGCCAAGAGCGGCGAGCTCGGGCCTGCGCGGGCGGTTGCGGTGAACCTCCGTGAAGCAGCACTCGGCTGGCAGCGCCTTCAGGCGCTCTTCGGCAGCCGGGCCTTCCCCGTGCTCGTGCCGCCGTGGAATCGCATCGATCCGGCGCTCATCCCGCACTTGCCCGGACTCGGCTTTTGCGGCCTCTCGGCTTGGGGGGCGCGCACAGAAGCGCTTCCGGCACCCGGCCTCGTGCAAGCCAATGCCCACCTCGACCTCATCGACTGGCGCGGCAGCCGCGGCTTCGTCGGCGAGGCGGATGCGCTCGACGAGCTCGCCTCCCATCTCGCGGCGCGCCGTCGCGGCGAGGTGGACCCGGACGAGCCGAGCGGCCTGCTCACGCACCACCTCGCTCATGACGCCGGCGCTTGGCGCTTCATCGAGACGCTCTTCGCGCGGACCCTGGGCCACTCTGCCGTCCGCTGGCTCGACGCGGAGGAGATCTTCCGGCCTTCGCAAGCGAGGCCGCGCGCCGCCGCCCCCGACGGTCCATGAGCATCCATCGCTATCCCAGGGCGGCATTGCGGGGGGATTACGTGCGGGCCGGGATCGGCCTGGTCCTCACGGGCGGGCTCGCGGCACTGGCAGGGGGCCAGCCGGTCGCCACGGGGGTGCTGGGGGGTGCGGCGCTGCTTTTCCTCGCCTTCGCC
>DATEQI010000598.1:0-17480 GCA_035272805.1 Alphaproteobacteria bacterium
TAATAGGAGCGAAGCCCAGCGCTTTAGCCTTGGGCCGCTCCCGGGAATCGAGGCCGATCATGACGCAAGCAACGCAACGCCGCACCAAGGCTTACCAGAACCAACGCTTTCTCGAGAGCCGCGATGCGCGCGCCTTGCGTATGTTGTCGGAATATCTCGAGCCTCTCTCGCGCTTCCAGCGCTTCGGCGTGCAGGACACCATCGTGTTCATGGGCTCGGCGCGTCTCGTCTCGAAGGAGGCCGCCGAGGCGGCACTCGCGGAGGCGGAGCTGAAGGGTGCGGGGCTCGCCGAGGCGCGCGCGGCGCTCGAGCTTTCCCTCTATTACGAGGCGGCCCGGGACCTCGCCCATCGTTTGACCGATTGGTCGAAGAACCTCGGCCACGACGAGCGGCGCTTCGTCGTCTGCACCGGCGGTGGGCCCGGCGTCATGGAAGCGGCGAACCGCGGCGCCTCGGAGGCGAAGGGCCTCAATGTCGGACTCACGATCTCCATTCCCAACGAGGAGTTCGACAACCCTTTCGTCAGCCGGGAGCTGCATTTCCATTTCCACTATTTCTTCATGCGCAAGTTCTGGTTCGTGTATTTGGCCAAGGCCGTGGTGCTGTTTCCGGGCGGCTTCGGCACGCTCGACGAGCTCTTCGAGATCCTGACCCTGGTGCAGACACGCAAGATGCGGAAGCGCGTGCCGATCGTGCTCTTCGGCACCAAGTACTGGAACGACGTGATCAACTTCGAGGCGCTGGTGCGCTACGGCATGATCAGCCCCGAGGACATCGCACTGTTCCAGCGTACCGACTCGGTGGACGAGGCCTACGAGCTCGTCAAGCGCGGCCTCACCGAGTATGCGCTCGGCAGCCCGGGTGCCGTGCTGTGAGCCCGGAAGACTGGCGCGTGGAATGAGCGGGACATGGCCGCCTGCGTTCGGCTACTGATCGCAGCACTCGCTCTTTCGGCAGCACTGGCCTGCGGCGCTGGCGCGAGCGCGCAAGCGAAGCTCCAGGAGCCATGGCCCGCTTCCGCCGCGGTCGAGAGCATCATGGGCCAAAAGGTGAGCTTCCCCAGCAGCAGCCCCTTTGCACCCGAGGATATCGGGCAAAAGGACGAGGCGACGCCGACGGCAGCGGTCGCGACGCTCTTCCTCCCTCCGGGCCGCCACGGCGAGCACACGGTGCCGGCGGTGGTCCTCCTGCATGGCGCGGGCGGGGTCATCGCCAACCGCGAGCTCACCTATGGGCCGCAACTCGCCGCCATGGGCACGGCAGCACTCGTCATCGACAGCTTCGCGGCACGGCGCGATTCCGCCACGAGCTTCATCGATCGCGTGGTCCATATCACCGAGACCATGATGATGGCGGACGCCTACGCGGGTCTCGGCTTCCTCGCGAGCCTGCCGGAGATCGACGCCCGGCACGTCGTGCTTGCCGGCTTCTCCGAAGGTGCCATGGCCGCCACCTATGCGCTTTACGCGCAAATCGCGGAAGGCTTGGCTCCGCGGGGCTTGCGCTTTGCCGGCCACGTGGCCTTCTACGGCCCATGCCTTGCGCATTTCGACGACAACCGCACCACGGGAGCACCGCTCCTGATGCTGCTTGGCGCCGAGGACGAGATCACCGACCCCAAGCGCTGTGCCGCCGTGGCAGATGAGCTTCGCGCGGGCGGAAGTGCCGTCGAGATCATCAGCTACCCGGGTGCCGTCCACCAGTGGGACGGGCACTTCGAGCGCAGGCTCATCGGCCGCAACCTCGCCGGCTGCAGCTTCGAGGTCGAGAAGGATGGCGCGGTCGTGGACGACCACACCGGCTTGCCGATGAGCGGGCCCTTCTGGAGGAAGCTGATCCTGGCACTCTGCGTGTCGAGCAGGCCCTATCCGATCGGCCGCGACGATCGCGTGCGCGCCTTGTCGAACCGCGATTGGGGCCGTTTTCTCGAGGCCGTCTTCAACGCCCCGGAGCACCTTTAGAGCGCGATCGCGCCAAGTCGAAACCTTTTGTCATCGTCCCTGCTTTCGCACTACGGCATTCGCACAATCTTCGCCGAGGTGCCGATCGCGATGAGCCCCTCTCCCGCGCCAGCGGGAGAAGGCAAGAAATCCCTCTCCCGCTTGCGGGAGAGGGAAGGGGCCCATCCCGGGCACGAAGTGCCCGGGGATGGGAAGGGTGAGGGACGGCCTGATGTCGGAGTGGTCCCTCACCCTCCCATTGCTGCGCAATGGGCCCCTCCCTCTCCCGCTTGCGGGAGAGGGGCTTAACGTGATCGGCGCCTCTGCAAAGATGTGTGCATCCCCTAGCGCGAAAGCGGGCAAGGGGCTTATGCATCACTCACCGGCACTTGGCCGGATCTACGCCGACCGCCGCCCAGCGCGCGCCATCGCGGATGCAGCCCTCCTGCCACGCGCCCGCATAGACCTCGCCGCTCGACTGGCGATAGGTGCCCTGGCCGTTCGCGCGGCCATCCTTCCACGCGCCCTCGTAACGGTTCCCGTTCGGCCAGGCGTATACGCCTTGGCCATTGCGGCGTCCGTCCTTCCACTCGCCGTCATAGACCTCGCCGTTGGTCCACAAGAACAGGCCGCGGCCGTCGCGCTGGTTGTCCTTGAAGGTACCGTCGTAGCGCTCGCCGTTGGGCCAATGCTTGACGCCGTGGCCGTTCTGGCGCCCGTCCTTGAACTCGCCCTCGTAGCGGCTGCCATCGGGCCACGCATAAATGCCGTGACCGTTCGGGCGCCCGTCGTCCATGGCACCTTCATAGCGCTCGCTCGCATGGCCGTCGTCGTACCACTGGAGCGCGCCGACTCCGGTCGCGACACCATCTGCGCAAGCTCCGTCCCACGCGACGCTTTCGTTCGCGCGCGGGTCCGGGTTCCATATGCGGCAGCCCTTCGCGTCGGTGATCCAGTTTGCCCCTGCCGCCTGCTGCGGTCGTGCCGACGCCTGCTCTGGCGCTTCGGTCTGCGGCTGCTCTTTCGCAGGCACCTCGGCCTGCGGGGCTTGGAGCTGCTCTTGCGGCGCTTGCTGAGGTTGTTGCGGCGGCACCTTTGGCCCCGCCTGCGCCTGCGGCACCCCAGGCTGCGGCGGAGGCTGGGTTTGCTCAGCCGGCGGCTTGGCCTGCGGCGCCTCAGCTTGGGCCGGCTGCGCTTGGGGCGGCTGGGGCTGTTGCGCCTCCGGCTGCGGGGGTGCTTGCGGCGGCTGAGCTTGGCCTTGGGTTTGCGCTTGTTGCTGCTGCTGCCGTTTCAGTCGGGCAAAGGCCAAGGCCCGGCATTCCGCCTCATCGGCGCCGATCCACGCAAGCCGAGTGCCTTGCTGGAAGCAACCCTTCTCCCACACGCCGGAGAAGACCTCGCCGTCCTTGTCGGTGCGCGTGCCTTGGCCGTCCGCCCGCCCGTCCTTCCATTCGCCTTCGTAGCGGTCGCCGTTCGCGAAGACGACGATCCCGTAGCCGTTGCGCCGATCGTCCTTGAATTCGCCTTCGAAGCGATCGCCGCTCACAAAGCGGACGACGCCATGGCCGTTGCGGTGATCGTTCTTGAACTCGCCTTCGAAGCGGTCGCCGTTCTCCCATGTGAAGACGGCGTGGCCATTGGCGTGGCCCTCGACGAACTCGCCCTCGTAGCGGTCGCTCGGACGGCCGTTCTCGGACCATTGGAGCACGCCTTTGCCGTCGGCCAAGCCGTCGTTGCAGGGCCCGCTCCAGCTGATGCTTTGGCCCGGCACCGGGTCCGCGTTCCACACCCGGCAGCCGTTCGCGTCGGCGATCCAACCCGGCTGCGGCTCGGCCGGCTGTTGCGCCTCGGCTTTCGCCAGCACGAGCACGGCAACGAGGACGCTCCATGCGATCCGCCACATTTGCGGCCTTTCTTTCGGCAAGGGCATTTCGATCATCTCGTCGAGCAAGGTGCCGCGCGTCTCGAGGCACTTGTCATGCGCAGTCACTTGCACGCCGGCTTTTCGGTGTCAACCCAGGCGCTCTGCGCTCCTTTGCGGAAGCATCCATTGACCCAGCTGCCGGAAAAGACCTTGCCCTTCGCAGTGCGATAGGTGCCTTGGCCCTGCGCCCGGTCGTCCTTCCACTCGCCCTCGTAGCGGTTGCCGTTGGCCCAGACATACACGCCTTGGCCCTCGCGGCGTCCCTCCCGCCATTCGCCGTCATAGCGGTCGCCGTTGGCCCACGCGAACGCGCCATGACCATTGCGCTGGTTGTCGATGAGCTCGCCCTCGTAGCGGTCGCCGCTCGCCCACTGCTTGACGCCGTGGCCGCTTGGGCGGCCATCCTTCCACTCGCCCTCGTAGCGGAAGCCGTCCGTGGTCGTGGCGACGCCATGGCCGCTCGGGAGCGCGTCTTTGAACTCGCCCTCGTAGCGGTTGCCGTTCGCCCAAACGTAGCGGCCATGTCCGTTCGGACGGCCATCCTTCCATTCGCCGTCATAGCGCGAGCCGCTCGCCAGCACGGCGACGCCATGGCCGTTGGGGAGCGCGTCCTTGAATTCGCCTTCGTAGCGGTTGCCGTTCGCCCAACTGTAGACCCCCTGGCCGCTCGGGCGTCCATCCACGCAGTCTCCCGCATAGCGGTCGGTCGGCTTGTCGGCCAGGTACCATTGCAGCACGCCCTTGCCGTTGGCGACGCCGCTCGCGCAGGGTCCGTCCCAGCTGACGCTTTCATTCGCCTTCGGCGCCGGGTTCCAAATGCGGCAGCCGTTCTTGTCGGCAATCCATCCCGATGGGGATTGGCTTTGCTGCTGCGCATGGGCCGCGCCGAGCCCAAGCACGGCGACGATGACGCCCAACGTGACCCGCCGCATCCCAGCCCTCCTGGCTCCCTCGAAGCTTCCCGCCTCGCCCCAAGCAGGCCGAAGTCTATCACGAAGACGATACCGTCTCATCGCCGTGCGTGCGAGTGCCGAGAGGTGCGGATCATCGTCGGGCCGGCAGCACCGGGGGAAAGCCGAGCAACGCGCCCGGTGGCACGCGCAAGGCGATGGGGATATCCTGCCCGGGCGCTCAATCGGCCCCATCGCTCATCCGGCAGCGCGGCCGCACCCTCGAGGGAGACGCTTGCGCCATGAAGATCACCGCGATCTCGACCATCCTCGTGCACATCCCTTACGAGACGGGGGCGCCCACGCAATCGCTCGCCGGACAAAGCTGGAGCCGCATGGCGATCCTCCTGGTCAAGGTCGAGACCGAGGACGGCGTCACCGGCTGGGGGGAGGGCTTCGGACATGCCGTGGCGCCGGCCACCAAGGCGGCGCTCGATACGCTGGTCGCCCGCCACTTCATCGGCCGCGATGCGACGGACATCGCCGGCCTCATGGCCGAGACGGCGCAGAAGCTTCACCTCTTCGGACGCAATGGGCCGGTGGTCTACGCCTTGTCGGCGATCGACATCGCCCTGTGGGACATCGCCGGGAAGTGCTGCGGCCAGCCGCTCCACCGCCTTCTCGGCGGCGCTGCCAAGCGCGAGCTCAGCGCCTATGCAAGCCTGCTGCGCTATGGCGAGCCGAAGATCGTCGGCCGGATGGCGGCGCGCGCGGCCGCGGAGGGGTACCGCTTCGTCAAGCTTCACGAGATCGCGGTCCCGCCGGTCGAGGCCGCACGGCAGGCGGTGGGGCCCGATGTCGGCCTCATGATGGATACCAACTGCCCGTGGTCGGTCGCCGAGGCGCTCGCGAGCGTCGAGGCCTTGCGCGGCTACGGATTGCATTGGCTCGAGGAGCCCATATGGCCGCCCGAGAACCACCACGGCCTGGCGCGCGTGCGCAAGGGCGGAATCCCGATCGCCGCCGGAGAGAACGCGAGCGGGCTTCACGACTTCCGCCACATGTTCGAGGCGGGGGCCGTCGACATCGCGCAGCCGAGCGTCACCAAGATCGGCGGCATCGGCGAGATGCGCAAGATCGCAGCGCTTGCCGAGGCCTACGGCGTGCGCCTCGTACCCCATTGCGCCTATTTCGGTCCAGGCTATCTCGCCTCGCTCCATCTCGCCGCGACTCTCGTCCACGAGGTGCCTTTCGAGCGCCTCTATCTCGAGCTCGAGGCGAGCCCCTTCGCCGACGCGCTCGAGGCGAAAGGCGGCAAGGTCAAGGTGCCGCAGGCTCCCGGCCTCGGCTGCGATCCCGATATGGCGGTCGTCGAGCGCTATCGCAGCGAGCCGATCACGGTCACGCGATGACGCTCCGTCCCGCGGCCGCGGGCGGAGGCTGCGCTCCACCGCGGCAGGCGACGGCAGCCGCTTTACGGTCCCGGCCCGCGCTCGACCTGGAGCCCGAGGTCGATCACCCAGTAGGTGCCGAGCCCGATGCCGCCCATTTCATCGGGGCGAAAGACATAGCCCACGCCGGCGTCGCGCACGTCGGGATTCAAGAGCGTATCGCGGTTGCCCGGCTGCGCCAGCAATGCAGCGACCAGCGTCTCGGGCGTCGGCTGGCCGCCGCCCAACGCTTCATCGGCGAGGGCGTAGACGTAATCGACGGCGAGGAAGCGCTGGCCGATCCCGTTGCCGCTCGAGTCCATATGCGAGAGCGTGCGCCGTCGGGCGAGGTCATCGGCAAGCGCCTGAGCCGCTTGCATGAGCTTCTGATCCATCGCCACGGGCGGGAGCCCGCTCTGCTGGCGGGCCTGGTTCACCAATTGGATGACGCGGCTCGCCATCATGGGATCGGGTTGGGCCGCAGGTAATTTCTGGGGCAGCACGAGAGCCGCGATCAGGCACGCGAGGGCGGCGAAAAGCTTTGCAATCGTTTTCATGGCGCTTCCAGCATTGCTAGTTGTCAAGGTAGGGCCGTTTCGTACACGGGAAAGATAGCAGGAATATGGCGACGGCTGAAGCTCCCGACCACCTCGCGGCCGCTCGATTTGCCACCTCCCCATGATCGGGCGGCGCAAGAGAGAAGTGTGACCGTCGGTAGTGGGTCACGTTGCGCAAGTCCCCATCCTTCGAGACGCGTCGCAAGCGCGACGCTCCTCAGGATGAGGACTTGGAGCTCGGGTTTCACCTCGTCCTGAGGAGGCCGCGAAGCGGCCGTCTCGAAGGATGAGGTGAAACTACGCACTACTTGATCGTCGCTGCAGGCGCAAACACCTCCGGGTCCGCGGCGTTCCGTCGGGACCGGCTCAGTTGAGGGTGGTCACGATTTGCCGGATCTGCTCCGGCGTGTGCTCGCCTGCAAGCGGCGTTCCGGGGATCAAATATTTGCCCATGGCGAGCGGTCCGATCACGACCGGCTCGAAGCCGATCTCGCGCACCAGGCTCGACGCCAGCGCGACGGCGTTCGCGTCGTCGCCCGCCATAGGAATCCCGATACGCTCGCCCTGGCGATGCGCATCCTCCGGCAGCCTCATGTAACCGATCGCATTGAAGGCACGGACGATACGCGCCCCTGGCAGCAGCTCCGCCGAGGCGAGACCGGCACCCTTCTCCCGGGCCCAGGTCGCAACCTCGCCGTCGCGCGCGACGATCGGATTGCTCGCGTCGAGAACGAGGGCCTTGCTGGCGAGCGCGCTCGCAAAGTCCTTGCCGAGCTGCGGCATCGCGCTATAGGGGACGGCAAGCAGCACCACGTCGCCGAAGGCGACCGCCGCCTCAACCGTGCCGGCATGCGCCAAGGGGCCGAGGCCGTCGACCAAGCCCTTCAGCCCCTCGGGATGGCGCGAGGAGAACATCACCGGGTGACCCGCCTGCACCCACAAGGTGCCGAGCGTGCTGCCGATGTGTCCGGCGCCGATGGTCGCGATCTTGAGCGGCGCACTACTCGGCGGGCCGGCGGCGAATGCCGAGAGCGGCGCACTCGCAAAGAGCGCAGCACTGCTCCCGGCGATGCGGAGAAAATCGCGACGCGAGCAATCGACGACATCACGCTTTGCCATGATCGACTCCTTGGGCGGTTTTGGACGCTCCCGTCGCCGCCGCCGCGGTAGGCACTCCGCCGCCGGACGGCAGCACATCCGAGGACGGGATCGCCGATGAAGGCCGAATTTCAGGCGGTATTTTTCCGGACGGCCCCTGACATGAAATCCATCATAACGATTTCCCGGGGTGGCGGGAAGCCAAGAAGCCGCGAGCCGCCGCATGCGGCATAGAGAGCCTCTCAAAGCGACTGCAAGAACTCGACCATGCGCGCGCGTTGCGCCGCGTCGGGCAGGCGGCCGCGCATCGCGCCCAAGTTGTCGCTCATGTGCGCGGCGTCGGCGGTGCCGGGGATGACCGCGGTCACCGCCGCGTTGCCGAGCAGGAATTTCAGGAAGAATTGCGCCCAGCTCCCGGCGTCGAACTCCTTCGCCCATTCCGGCAGCGCCTTGCCGCGCACGGCGCGGAAGAGGCGGCCGCGGCCGAAGGGGAGCGCTGTCAGCACCGCCGCCTTCATCTCGATGGCGAGCGGGAGCAGCCGCTTTTCCGCCTCGCGGTCGTCGAGCGAATAGTCGAGCTGCACGAAATCGGGTTTCTCGCGCGTCATCACCGCTTCCACCGCGGCGTAATCGCCGTGATAGGTCGAGGTGATGCCGACGTAGCGGCACACGCCCTTGGCCTTCCAGTCCCGGAATTGTCCCAGCGCCTCTTTGGGGTCGCCGACATTATGGAGCTGCAGCAGATCGACCTGCTCGGTGTGCAGCCGCTGCAACGAGCGCCGCAGCTCGGCCGCGTCCGGCGCCTCGAGCTTGGTGGCGATGAAGACCTTCCGGCGCAGTCCGGCCGCAGCCACCAAGTCGCCGACGACGCCTTCCGCCGAGCCGTAGGAGGAGGCGGTGTCGATGATCGAGCCGCCGCCCTCGACCAGGTTGCGCACGACTTGGGCGAGTGCTGCGCGCCTCGCCGGGTCGGGGCCTACGTCGAAGACAGAGGCGGTGCCGAGCCCGACCGCCGGCACGCGCTCGCCGGTGCTCGGTATCGCCTTGGTGACGAGGGGTGCCGCGGCGGTCTGCCCTGCGGCGAGGGAGGGCAGCAAAGATGCGGCGCCGAGCCCGGCGGCGAGGGCGGTGAAATCGCGCCGTGTCAGATCGTTCATCTCAGTCTCCCTCAACCGGCTCCGAAGCGATGAGCGCCGCGCGGCGTTCCTGCGTCCGGCCGAGCGCCACGGAGAGTGCCAACCAGCCGAGCGCCACCGGAACGGCGCAGGCGGCGATCGCGGCAAGCTTGAGGCCGAGCACCTGCAGGCTGTCGAAGAGCCAGCCGTAGAGCGCGTCGGAGCCGCGGAACAAGACGACGTCGATCAGGTTCTTCGCCTTGTACTTCGCCTCGCGCGAGACCACGGTGAAGAACACCTGCCGCGCCGGGTTGGAGATGGCGAAATTCATCGTCCGCTGGATGGTCTGGAAGAATACCACCGCGGCGAGGCCGGGCACCAGCCACAGCACCACGAAGGCCACGACGTAGACCGCGGGCAGTGCCGCCGCCGCGGGTCCCACGCCGAAGCGCTTCAAGAGACGCCCGGTGGCGAAGGACTGTGTCGCCAGCGTCAGCAGACCCACCGCCAGGTCGATGCCGGCGAAGAGCCGCGTCTGCTGTGCTGGATCGTGGATGGTCGCCGAGACGATGTTCGCCTGCTGGTAATAGAGGAAGGTGCCGCCGAAGGAGAGCAGACTGACCCAGACGGCGACGCCGAGCAGGTAGGGCTCGCCGAACACCTCGACGATGGCGGCAAACGCGCTGCCGCCGATCCGCGCCTCCTCGCCTTCGGCCGGCGGGACAGCTTGCGCGCGCGGCTTTTCCGGCACGTGGCCGCCGGCAAGCGCCGCCTTCTCCAGGCGGTGCGCGCACAGCACGGCGAATTCGAGGAACGCGACGGCGACGATCAAGAGATTGACCGGCCCGAGCGGCACCGAGAGCCAGATCGTGATGACGGGTCCGAGCAGCGCGCCCGCGGTGCCGCCGGCGCCGATGAAGCCGAAGAGGCGCTTGCCCTGCTCGCTGGTGAAGATGTCGGCCATGAACGACCAGAACACGGCGATCGCGAAGAGGTTGAAGACGCTGACCCAGACGAAGAAGGTACGGGCGACCTCGACCGTGGCGATGTGCAGCGTGAGGAGCAGCCAGAAGAGTGCCAGGTTGGCGCCGAAGAAGTGATAGACGAAGGGAATGAAGCGCGCGCGCGGCAGGCGCGCGACGAGCGCGCCATAGAGCGGCTGGGCCAAGAGCAGCACGACGAACGTCGCGGTGAACATCCAGGGCAGGTTGCGCACGCCGCCTGCGATGCCCATCTGGTCGCGTAAGGGGCGCAGCACGTAATAGCCGGCGAGCAGCGAGAAGAAATAGGCGAACGACCAGAGCAGTGCGCTCAATTCCGCCGGTGTCACCGGAACCGCCCGCGCGACCCAGCGGTGCAAGGCGAGCGTGCTGGTGCTGCTGGTCATGACGGGGTCACGGCGTGAGCGAGAGGAGCTGGCGCATCTCCGGCGTCGTCATGCAGTGCCATCAAGGGCCTCCCTGGGCGATTTTCGCGTTGGCGCTCACCGGAGCCCGGCGGTCCGCGACGATGGCGCAGCGGCCGCGAGGGCATCAGCCCCTCGGCCGGCATTCCCCGCACGACAACTGGGTCGGCGTGAATAATAGCGATCTGCCGGCGAGCCGGGAAGCCGCGAAGCCGGGAGGCAGCACCCCGAGCGCGTCCGGCGCGCGGATAACGTCGCGGGGCGCCTATCTTGGCGGCGCTCTCGGCCTCACGGCGGCCTCGCCGGAGCGGGTGAAATCGGCGCACCAGGAGCGGGCGCCGAGGTAGCGCTCGTGGCGCAGGCAAAGCCCGTCATCGGCGCGCGCCGAGCCGAAGCCGAGGCTCGCGGGCCCCTTGAACGCGGCTTCGAGATAGCCGGCGTCGTTGCGGAAATGGGCGCAGGATTGACAGCGCTTCCCGCTCCTTCGTTCGCCACGCCGCTCTCCTTGCCTTGTTTCGGCGCCGCTGGTCGGGCGCAATGCGCCCCTCTATGTGCCAGGTTCGCCCAATGCGAGGCGAAGACGATCGCGTAGGCTTCCTGGTGACAAACCTGCCCCGGCGTGCCGAGCGGGTTGTGGCCTTCTACAACCATCGCGGCACCTGCGAGCAGTGGATCAAAGACGGCAAGGGCGCGGTCAAGTGGACGCGGCCGTCGTGCCGCACCTTCGCCGCCAACGCCGGCCGCCTTCAGCTTCATGCTCTCGCCTACAATCTCGGAAATTTCATACGGACGCTGGCGATGCCCGAGACGACGGAGCCGTGGTCGCTGACGAGCCCGCGGGAGAAGGTGATCAAGATCGGCGCCAAAGTTGTCAGTCATGGCCGTTACGTCACGTTCCAGCTGGCCGAAGTCGCGGTGCCGAGGCGCATGTTCGCGGACATTCTGCGGCTCGTCGCCCGACTGCGGGCGCCGCCCTGGCGAACGTGAGGGTTTCGGGAATGTTGTGTGGAAGAACGCGGGGGATGCGCGTCTTGATGATGGAAGGAGCGCTGCATGCGGCATCCAAAGAAGCCAAAGTCGCAAGCTCGGTGGCTCAATGCACCCGGCGCGGTCCATATGCTTTGCCCACAAGGCCGGTTGGGCGTATCGTTGCGGGCAAGCTTAGGTCATCTGGGGAATGCCAGATGGTATGTGGTTCACGGTCGCCCCGGCGCTGGCGAGACCATTCAATAGAGGACATGCATCATGCAGCGCGATCAGGTGGCAGACGAACTTAGCAGAGCATTCAGGGTGCCAAGGTTACTCCCTGCCGTTCTTATTTTGCTGCTTATGGCGACTTTATGCATCGCCGGCGCGTCGCCCGGATATTCCCGGCCGTGGAAGCCGACCGCGACTGCGCTTGCCCAGGATTATGCCCAAATCCAGGACAACCGGGGCAAGGGCGGCCTTGTCGACCTTGTCTTGGTGTTGTGGCTCGCCCCGGAAATGTTCCAGGACAATCCCCAGGCGCACGAGCTACTGGATAAGTATGTCGTTATTGGCCTAGTCCATGCAAAGAGCGAAATTGGTGGAATTATATCATTTGAAGAGATCGAGACGCCGCAAGCCGAGGATGGCAATTCGAAGCCCTTGGCGCTGCTGACCGGGGATAAGATACCGCCCGCCATTGCCGGCATGATGGTTGCCCTCGAGGGAAGCCTTCGCCAGGCGCTTGGACTCGCGGGGCAAGGCATCAATTGGTTTGCCTTCGATGGCGGTGCCGTGCATTCCTGCGAAAAAGGCAGGCTTTCGATCCCGTTCGCCGGAGAGACCTACACTTACGAGACGCCGATTCCCGGCTGCCCACAGAAGTGAACGCCGCTATACCGGCGATCCAGCCGTCGGGGCAAGCCGAGGGATGCCGGCTAATTTCTGATTCGTCATTCATATCGTCGCTGCCGGGTGCTCGGAGCCGCCGGAGTCAGCACCGAGCGCAGGTCGCTATTCGCGAAAAATGACGTTGGAACGTCTCGGATTGGTCGAAACGGCTCGCTGCCATATCAGTGATAAAGGTACCGCAGCGCGGGCCATAGTCAATTATATCGGTTGGCCTGATCCCACTGCCCGAGCGCGAGGATAAGCACCGAAACGAGGTAGAGGAAGATGAAGGCCGGCACGAACTCCCCCGGCTTTTGCCCCAAGAGTGCTGTCGCGAGCGTGAAGATCGCGAGCCAAAGGGCGAACTGCACGGCTTAGCGGCGGAGGTTGTCGGAGAAATGGCCGGCGAGCTGGGCAAGGCTCGACCATTTTGCCGGCGTCACCGCGATCCATTTCAGGCTGAAGCCGTTCGCGAAAAGAAGGTAGGCGACGACGACGATCCCTAGCCCCAGCCAGATCGCCCACCAGTCCTCCTTGCGCCAGAGCTCGTGCCAACCTTGTGTCCGCGGCCTGAGGAGAGCCTAGCGAAAATCGCTTTCCACCTTGCTCATCTCCATCGGTCCTTCCCGATGAAATCAGTTGCGCTCGCGCTCGCGCGCGCCCTCGGCCTCGGCAAAGTTCTCAGGCGGCAGAGAGGCAGCAAAGACTCCTCCGCTCTTTGGCGCGGGCGAGTACGGCCTCCAATTGCGAGAGCGTGACACCGTCGCGGCGCATCACGAGATGCACAAGCGGGTCGGCGAGGACCTCGCGGAGACCGGGCTCCTTGCCCGCTTCGCGCCAGGCCTGGTGCCAGGGCGCCGGTGCCGCGGCGAGCGGGGAGGGGGGAGCGTGCAACGCTTTCTTCGGCATGAGCGGCCTCGTCTTCTCGGCTCCGCAGGGGGCGGAGCCGTGGATGCGGAAGGCGGGCCTCACGAGAAACCCGCCGCAGCTCGGAGCCGGGCGGGTGCCAGGCGCTTTAGCTGCATTTGTAACGCGCCCGCAAGCTGTCTGCTTCAAATCGGCGCCAGCACGAATCTATAGCCACTTTTCTCGATGTCAAATAAAACTTATTTACATTTTTTCGTTGTTAAAATGTCCGACACAACTGTCATTGTCCGACCCCCTCTCTCTTCCAGTTGATGCACACATCTCAAGGACGCTTGCAGTGCCGTCGTGGGTCCTTCGAGACGCGCCCCTTCGGGGCGCTCCTCAGGATGAGGCAAATTTGTTTGTGGCATAAAGACTTAACCTCATCCTGAGGAGCGAGCGCAGCGAGCGTCTCGAAGGACGCACCGCGGCCAGTCCGAGGCACCTTTGCACAGCGCAACATCATGATTTGCCGGTGATCTTCGGATTTGTGTGCATCAACCAGCCTCTCTTTCTTGGATCGGACTCTACTCACACCGGGAGGAGCTTGGAGGGCTCAGTCCGTCATTCGGCGTCGAGCCGCTCGACCGCCGCGAGCGCGCGCCGCACCGCCTCGTCCATGTTGATGTACTCGAACTCGGCGTTGCGCCCCACACTCACGATGCCGAGGCCGTTGAGGTAGGCAAGGGCAGCGCCCAGCTTCTCGCGGTAATCGAAGGTGCGCACCACATAGGCGTATTTGGTGCGCCGGACGCGGCAGAAGCGCACTTGGCCCGGCTCGACGAGCGCCATGGCGTTGAGGCCGTCGAGCACGCGCTTGACGATCTCCTCGTCGCCGAGCTCGTGGAAGCCGTCTCCTGGGTTGGTGGTGATCTCGGCCGTCACGGCCATGTGCCCCCGAGGCGCTCCCTCGTCGGTGAAATTGAGCGGGAAGGAGAGGCGGTGGAAGGGGAGCTCGGGGTCCGGCACATAGAGTGCCGTATATGGCAACGGCTCCGCCGTCTCCACCCCGAGCATCACGACGATGAGCGAGTTGTAGCGCAAGCCCCGCACGCCCTCGCGGATCGCTGCCGGCACGTCGGGCAGCGCCTCCAGGAGCTCCTCGATCGGGATGGTCGAGACGATGCGGTCGTAGCTCTTGCGAGCTCGCCCGTCGCTCACCTGCCAGCGGCCGCCCTCGCGCCACACCTTCTCCACCTTGAAATTCAGCGCGACCGCGCGGCAGTCGCGCGCGAAGGAGCGCGGCAGCGCCTCGATGCCGCCGCGCTTGGGGTAGCTGAAATAGAGCTGGTGGGTATAGCCCTCGGTCTCGACGCCGACCGCGGACTTGATCACGTCCTCGACGGGCGGGCGCGGCACCCGTCCTTCGACCCAGTCGAAGGCCATCTGGTCGGCGGGCAGGTTCCAGATCTTCTCGTTGTAGGGAACCATGTACTTCTCGGCGATGCCCTTGCCGAAGACGTGATAGATCCACTCCTTGAAATTGCGCGGCTTGGGATAGTCGTTGTGCAGGTAGTGGTAGAGGCATTCGAAACGGTCTTGCGGCGCCAGGTCATAGAGGCCGTTCTCGAAGGGATATTTGACGAAGCGGCCGTCGAACCAGATGCGGTTGTTGCGCCGGCGCGGAGCGAGATTGTCGCCGAGCTGGGCGTGGAGCAGCGCCAGGATTTCCTTGTTGCTCGAGAAGAGGATGTGCGGCCCGCCGCAGTCGAAAGTGTAGCCGTCCTCGACCAGGCTGCGGCAATGGCCGCCGGTCGAGTCGTCGCGCTCGAGCACCTCGCACTCATGCCGGCACCGGCTCGCGACCACGAGGCCGGTAAGCCCGCCGCCGAGCACACCGATCTTCATCCGCGAGGCTCTTCCGCTGCCAAGGGTGCCCAATCGCAATATGCCATAGCGCAAGCGTGCTCCGAGAGGGACGGCCGCCCGTCCCTATGCACGAGCAGGATAACCTCGACGGAGATGCGCGAGAAGAGGCGCTTAAGAGACGCGCCGTGCCGGTGGCGGCGACGTCGCGACCCGGAGGCAGGTCGCGATGATGCGCGATGCCGCCCGGACGGTGCCGCTCAAGGAGCCCGCGACTTTCGAGGTCCCGGCCACGCGCCGGCGATAGGGCATCGGGACCTCGAGGATGCGCAAGCCCGCGCGCGCCGCCTGCATCTGCATCTCGATGTTCCAGCCGTAGGTCATCTCCCGGAGTGCCAAGCCCTCGAGCGCCTCGCGGCGGATGGCGCGGAAGGCGCACATGTCGCTGTAGCGCACGCCATAGAGCATCCAGGTGACGAGGCCCGCGAGATGGCCGGCCAGCACCTGGTGCCAGCTCATCGCACCCGGCTCGCGCGCGCCGCGCACGCGCGAGGCGATGACGAAATCATGGCTACCGGCGCGGATGGGGGCGACGAGGGCCTCCATAAGATCGGCGCGGTCGCTGCCGTCGCCGTCGAGAAAGACGATGATGGCGCACTCAGGCGACGCGGCGGCAGCACCTGCGGCGCAGGCCCGCCCATAGCCGCGCTCGGCAAGCGAGACGACGCGCGCACCCGCGGCACGGGCGGCCTCGGCGGTGCCGTCCGTGCTGGCGCTGTCGGCCACGATGATCTCACGCACGAGCTCGCGGGGAACCTCGCGGAGCACGAGGGGAATGGCTCCGGCCTCGTTCAGCGTCGGGATGACGACCGCGATCCCGGGGCGCCCGCTAGCCTCGGCCGGTGCCGCCATGGGCTCAGAGACTCCAGCGCAGGCCGCAGTTCTGGCACGGGAGCGGCGGCGTATCGCCGAGGAGGCTCGCGCGAAAGGCTTGATAGGCGGGGCCGTTCCAGATTTCCCGCAAGGTCTCTTGGGTGGCGTCGCCGAGGGTGTAGCTGTCGTAGCCGCGCGCGGCGAAGGGCGCGATGCAGCAGGGCAGCGCGCGGCCGTGGGCGGTGAAATACATGAGCGACCAGGGACGCCGGCAGGTGGACCACGGCCGCTCCCCCTCCTGACGCTTGAGGCTGAGGCCGGGCTCGGTAGCGCCCGAGGCGTCGAGCGTCACCCCAGAGGCCACAGCTATCGCCTGGGCCTCGCGGATCGCGGCCTCCTCCTCGCGCGCCGTACGCTCGAAGAGGGACGATTGGGCGCGCGCGAGCCCCTGTCCATCGGGCATGAAGACGAGGCGCTGCAGATGGACCTCGCGCACGCCGATCTCGCTCGCCAGGCGCACGAAGGCGGGAAGCTGAGCGACCGTTTCCTTGAGCCCGGTGAGCCAAAGGGAGACGCGGGGCGTGAGCGCACCCGTGCGCGCTTGGAAAGCGGTGAACTCGCGGATGTTGCGCACGATGCGGTCGAAGTAGTCGCGGCCGCGCACCTGGCGGAAGGACTTCGCGTCCGCGGCGTCGAGGGAGACGCGCAGCTCGTCGAGACCGGTATCGATGAGCTCCTGGCGCTTGCGCGCGTTGAGTAGCGTGCCGTTGGTGTTGAAGAGGACGTAGGTGCCGCGCTCCTTGAGGTAGCGGATCATGCGCGGCAGCTCGCGCACCATCATCGGCTCGCCGACGCCGTGCAGCACCACGCGGGCGATCTCGGGGAACTGGTCGACGATGGAGGTGAAGAGCTCCCAGCTCATGTCCGCGGGCGGCTCGAGGGTCTCGAAGGTCCGCGGGCAGGTCTCGCAGAGCAGGTTGCAGCGGTTGGTGGTCTCGAGATAGAGGCAGAGCGGTGCGGCCTCGGCAATGGCACCGCGCGCTTCGCCGATCGCCTCGAAATAGCGCCGCGGGTCCTTGAGCGACGTGGCGGGCGTCATGGGCTCCTCCATAAGGTGCGCCGCAACGGCATGATGCCCCCCGTTCGGTGCCACCAGAGCTCTGCGAGCGCCAGCGCGAGGAAGGGGCCATAGAGCAGTCCGGCCCAAAGCAACTTCGCATGGCCCGGATCGAAATAAAGCAGGAAGCTCGCCAGCGTAAGATAGAGCACGCTGAGCGACGGATAGAGGCATGCCGGCAGCGCCAGCCAGGCGAAATACCAGGGATAATGGGGCGTGATGGTGACCATGAGTGCTGCCGCCAGGATCAGAGCATCCCGGGCCACGACGAGCGCGTCGCTCCCCGGATCAGGCTGCGGCTCCCTGAGGAAGACCATCCAATAGGCAAGGGCGGCAAAGAGTACCGCGACGGCCGCGAGATAGAAGGAGACGGAGGGCGCTGCTGCGACATGCTGGAGCGCCATGAGGTAATAGAAGCCGTCTCCCACCCGGTAGCCCTCCTCGTTCCCGTAGCCTGGAAGGAAGCCCAGGACCTTCCAGCCGGCGCCGATGTAGAGAAGATAAAAACCCACGATCACAGCCGCACAAGCCGCGGGCAACTTGATGTCCCAGCGGCGCCAGA
>DATEQI010000599.1:0-4508 GCA_035272805.1 Alphaproteobacteria bacterium
CCTTAGCCTTTCGCCAGTATGCCGACGGGCAGCGCCCCCTCTCCCGCATCACCCGAATAGCGCCGGAATATCACGTGCGCCGTGCAGCACACGAGCTACCTCAATGCCGCGCTCCCCCGGACGATAGAAGATAATATAGGAACCTACGGCGAAGCTCCGCAGCCCCGGCAGCAAATCCTCGCGCAACCGGCCCATCAAGGGATTGCCGGCAAGCGTACGCATCGTCGTCGCCAATTGACGCAGCAATGCATCCGCGCGCACGCTCGAGTCCTCGGCGACGAATTCCCATATGTCGCCGAGGTCTACCCTGGCCAGCGGTCTGAGCAGGACCTCCGCCATCTCATCGCTTCGCGCGCTTCCGGCGCTTGCGGCGCTCAGCGATGATCGTCTCGACCTCAAGTGCGGCTACCGGACCGCTGGCGATGCCCGCCTCAATGTCACGGCGGAGAGAGCTTCGCCGCCGCTCATAGTCGTCGAGCAGCCTCAAGGCTTCGCGCACGACCTCGCTCGCGGAGGTGTAGAGGCCCGAGGCGACTTTCTGCTTTACCAATTCCTCGAGCTGCCGAGGCAGCGAGATGTTCATGACGCGACGCACCTCTCGTTGGGGAGCGACTTGATGTCAGGTTTTGTCAAAGTTTGACATAGAGCGTCCGGCTTCACAAGCCCGCGATATACGTTGCACCTTGCCGATTCTCCGGCGCGGACGGCGCGGGCGCCAGCTTCGCGCTAGTAGCGCTTATAAGGCAGGAATTTGCCGGCCATGACCAGCTCCACCCGGTCGCCCTTCGGATCGGGCTTGCGGCGGATCTCCATGTCGAAATCGATGGCGCTCATGATGCCGTCGCCGAATTCCTCCTCGATGAGCGCCTTCCAGCTGGTGCCGTAGACCTGGACGAGCTCGTAGAAGCGATAGATGAGCGGGTCGGTGGGAACGGCCGTGGGCAGCGAGCCCCGGTAGGGGATCTCGGTGAGGAGGGCCGCCTCCTCCGCACTCAACCCGAGAAGCTTGGCCGCGCGCTCGGCCTGCGCCTTCTCGAGCTTCATCTGGCCCAAGAGGGCGGCGGTCAGGAAGACCGACGCGTTGCCGCCGATCTTCTGCGCGATCGCCTGCCAGGAGAGCCCCTTCTTGCGCTTGGCCTCGAGAATTTTCGCGGTGAGCTCGGTTCTCGTCATCTCGCACCTCCCATAAGACGGAGCGCCGGTCCGGCCTCCGGTGCCGACGCTAGCAACCGTCATGCCACGACGGAAGGGGCGTTTCCGACGGCACGCGGCTCGCGCGCGGCAGGGCTTATCGGCCGGAATTTCCGGCTTGCCTCTTTCTTGGGCATGAAGGGCGCGGGATTTTTGCAAAAATTCCGGGGCGGGATCATAGTGCGCGCAGATGACCGTGCCGAAGGATTCCGAGGTGTCCGACCATCCAGCACTTGCCCCGACCGCTCCTAGTGCCGAAGCGGGCGCGCTTGCGCTGCTGCGCTCCGTGTTCGGCTACGCCGGTTTCCGCGGCGAGCAGCAGGCCATCATCGACCATGTGCTGGCCGGGGGCGACGCGCTCGTGCTGATGCCGACCGGTGCCGGCAAGTCGCTTTGCTACCAGATCCCGGCACTCCTGCGTCCCGGCGTCGGCATCGTGGTCTCGCCGCTCATCGCCCTTATGAAGGACCAGGTGGATGCGCTGCGCCAAGCCGGCGTGCGGGCTGCGGCGCTCAACTCGTCGCTCCCGCCGGGCGAGGCCCGTGCTGTCGAGCGCGCCATGCAGGAGGGCCATCTCGACCTCGTCTATATCGCGCCCGAGCGGCTCACCATGCCGCGCACCCTCGAGCTCCTCGCGCGCACGCGCATTGCCCTCTTCGCCATCGACGAGGCCCATTGCGTCTCCCAATGGGGCCACGACTTCCGGCCCGAGTATCTCGCCCTCTCCATCCTCCACGAGCGCTTTCCGGCGGTGCCGCGCATCGCGCTCACCGCGACCGCCGACAGCGTCACCCGCCGCGACATCGTCATGCGGCTCTCGCTCGGCCAAGCGCGCATCTTCGCCGCGGGCTTCGACCGGCCCAATATCCGCTACCGGGTGGTGGCCAAGCGCGAGCCTTGGACGCAGCTCCTCGCCTTCATCAAGGGCGAGCACGCGGGCGATGCGGGCATCGTCTATTGCCGCACCCGCAGCGCGGTCGAGGAGACGGCGGCGTGGCTCAGCGGGAGGGGGCTTCCCGCATTGCCCTATCACGCCGGTCTCGAGCCCGCCCAGCGCACGCAGCACCAGGAGCGCTTCCTCCAGGAGGAGGGCATCGTGGTCGTCGCCACCATCGCCTTCGGCATGGGCATCGATAAGTCCAACGTGCGCTTCGTCGCCCATCTCGACGTGCCGAAGAACCTCGAGGCCTATTACCAGGAGACCGGCCGCGCCGGGCGCGATGGCCTGCCGGCCGATGCCTGGATGGCCTACGGCATGGCCGACGTGACGGCGCTCCTCGGCTTCCTCGCGCGCTCGGAGCTCGACGAGGCGCATCTCCGCATCGAGCGCCACAAGCTCAACGCGCTTCTCGGCTATTGCGAGACCACGCGCTGCCGCCGCCAGGTTCTCCTCGGCTATTTCGGCGAGCGCGACCATGCGCCCTGCGGCAACTGCGACACCTGCCTCGCCCCGCCGGTCGCCTGGGACGGGCTCGTCGCGGCGCAGAAGGCGCTCTCGGCGGTGGCGCGCACGGGCCAGCGCTTCGGCGTCGAGTATCTCGTCAACCTGCTCCTCGGCGAGGCCGACGAGCGCATGCGCCGCTTCGGGCACGACCGTCTCAAGACTTTCGGGGTGGGGCGCGAGCTCGACAGGCGCCAATGGCGCTCGGTCTTCCGCCAGCTCGTGGCACTTGGCCATCTCGACGTCGACATCGAGGGCCACGGGGGCTTGCGCTTCGGCGCGAGTGCTCCCGCCGTGCTGCGCGGCGAGCTTGCCGTCACCTTCCGAGGCGCTCCCAAGGGGAGCGTGCGCGCGCCGCGCAAGCGCGTTGCCGGCGCCGAGGCGCTCTCCGCGGCCGAGGAGGCGCTCTGGCAGGCGCTGCGCGCGCGCCGCCTCGCACTCGCCAAGGAGCAGGGTGTGCCGCCCTACATCATCTTCCACGACGCCACGCTGCTCGAGTTGGCGCGGCGGCGCCCGCGCGACCACAGAGCGCTTGCCGAGATTCCCGGCGTCGGCACCAGCAAGCTCGCGCGCTATGGCGACATCGTGCTTGCCGTCATCGCCGCGGCGGAGCGGGGATCGTGAAATTTCGCAGCGACGTGATCAATTCCCTCACCCCAACCCTCTCCCGCAAGCGGGAGAGGGAGGGACCCATTGCGTAGCAATGGGAGGGTGAGGGACGAGCGCTGGACGCTATATGCCGCCCATGCACAAATATTTGACCTCGAGGTACTCCTCGATGCCGTACTTCGAGCCCTCGCGGCCAAGGCCGGATTCCTTGACGCCGCCGAAGGGGGCGATCTCGGTCGAGATGATGCCGGTGTTGATGCCGACCATGCCGTACTCGAGCGCCTCCGCCACGCGCCAGATGCGCCCGATGTCGCGGCCGTAGAAATAGCTCGCGAGGCCGAACTCGGTGTCGTTCGCCATCGCGACCGCGTCCGCCTCCGTCTTGAAGCGGAAGAGCGGGGCCACGGGGCCGAAGGTCTCCTCGCGCGCAACCACCATGGTGGGCTTCACGTCCGCGAGTATGGTCGGCTCGAAGAAGGTGCCGCCCTTGGCGTGGCGCTTGCCCCCCACCACGACGCGCGCGCCCTTCTTGAGCGCGTCCTCTATGTGCTGCTCGACCTTCTCGACCGCCTTCATGTCGATGAGCGGGCCCTGCGTGACCCCCGCCTCGATGCCGTTGCCGACGCGCAGCCCGCTTACCGCCTGGGCCAGCTTCGCGGAGAACTCCTCGTAGACGGCGTCCTGCACGAGGAGGCGATTGGCGCAGACGCAGGTCTGGCCGGTGTTGCGGTACTTCGATGCGATGGCACCCTCGACCGCGGCGTCGAGATCGGCGTCGTCGAAAACGATGAAGGGCGCGTTGCCGCCGAGCTCGAGGGAGATCTTCTTGATGGTGCCCGCGCATTGCCCCATGAGGAGCTTGCCGATCTCGGTCGAGCCGGTGAAGGAGAGCTTGCGCACGATCGGGTTGGAGGTCATCTCCTTGCCGATCTCGCTCGAGCTCCCGGTCACCACGCTGAAGACGCCCTTGGGCACGCCCGCGCGCTCGGCGAGCTCGGCGAGTGCCAGGGCCGAGAAGGGCGTCTGGCTCGCGGGCTTCGCCACCATGGTGCAGCCAGCAGCCAACGCCGGCCCCACCTTGCGCGTGATCATGGCGGAGGGGAAGTTCCAGGGCGTGATCGACGCCGTCACCCCCACCGGTTGCTTGATCACCACGATGCGCTTGTCCGCCTGATGCTGCGGGATGGTGTCGCCGTAGATGCGCTTGCATTCCTCGGCGAACCATTCGATGAAGGAGGCGGCATAGACGATCTCGCCCTTCGATTCC
>DATEQI010000600.1:0-2870 GCA_035272805.1 Alphaproteobacteria bacterium
ATCCGACCAAGCTTATCGATCTCGTGGCGATCGGCAAGCAGATGCTGATCACGCGCGGGGCTTTGACGACTTTTTCCATCGCCAATGACGTGGCCAAGTACTTCGCCATCATACCCGCCATGTTCATCATCGCGCTCCCCGGGCTTTCGGCGCTGAACGTCATGGGATTGGCGACGCCGCAAACGGCCGTCCTGTCGGCGCTGATCTTCAACGCGCTGATCATTCCCTTGCTGATTCCTCTGGCGCTGCGTGGCGTCCGTTTCAGGCCGATGAGCGCCGAGGCCACGTTCTACCGGAATTTGATCATCTACGGCGCCGGGGGGCTGATCGCGCCGTTCATCGGCATCAAGCTGATCGACCTTTCCTTGTCCGTGCTGCTGTGAGAGGAGTCTGACATGCTCGGCATGCTGGCGAGCGCGTTGCGCGCGTCCATCGCGACATGCTTACTCTGCGGCCTCATCTACCCGTTGGCGGTCGATGGCGTCGCTCAAGTCCTGCTGCCTTACCAGGCGAATGGCAGCCTGGAGAGGGACGCCGACGGCACCGTCGTCGGCTCGCACTTGATCGGCCAGCAGTGGCAGGGGCCGCAGTGGTTCCACGGGCGTCCCTCGGCGACCACCGATGCCGACCCTAACGACGCGACAAAGACGGTACCCGCTCCCTACAACGCGGCAAGCTCGACGGGCTCCAACCTGGGCCCGACCAACAAGACGTTGATGGAGCGCCTGATGGCTGATCGCAAGACCCTGGAAGCCGCGCAGCCGGAGCTCACGGGTAGGCTTCTTCCGGCCGACATGTTGACCGCATCCGCCTCCGGCCTCGATCCCGACATCTCTCCGGCGGACGCCCTCCTGCAGGTGCCTCGCGTCGCGCGTGCGCGCGGCGTTTCGGGAGAGGCAATCTACGCTTTGGTTGAGAAGCATGTCGCCGACCGCAGTCTGGGTGTCTTCGGCGAGCCGCGCGTGAACGTCTTGGCGTTGAACCTGGCCCTGCGGCACGCTTATCCGCGACCCTAGGCTCGCTCCGCGAAGGTCGTCTGCATCTCTACTGCGGTCAATCGGTTCGCGCCTATTGCTGGCGCGAGCGAACCATGCTTAAATCGCCGGCGCTGCTGTCGATGCGTCGTCCGAGCGTGCCGGCGTCCATCGCTTTTTCGCGATATCGCCGACACGCGGAGACAGGCGCTCGAGGCCGCGCAAGCGCGAGTGGCCGCGCGCCCTGCCATCGGGTGCCGCCGCTCGAGGCTGAACGAACGGGGAGAACGATATCCATGGTCGCTCGCCATGGTGGGGCTTGCCGTTGTATCTCGTCGGCAAGACGCAACAGCGAGAGTCGCCATCGCCCGCAGCACCGGTCTCGCGCAAGAGCCGTGCGCCTTGCCGCGCTGACCGTCATGCTCGCCGCGGCGCTCTCATGGCACGGCGCTGCCGCGGCGGCGGCAAAAAAGACGGCAAGGCCTCCCTCTGCTTGCACGGACGTGGCATCTCATTCGCAGCATCCTCTCTTGCACGCGGGCTGCGTCATCCAGACCGGGATCGCGTCCTGGTACGGCGAGGCGCATCACGGATTGCCGACGGCGAGCGGCGAGATCTTCGATATGAACACGCTGACGGCTGCGCATCCGACGCTGCCGATGAACGCGCTGGTGCGCGTGACATGCCCGCGCACGGGCCGCTCGGTCGTGGTGCGGATCAACGACCGCATTCCCGCCTCCGGCGGCCGCATCATCGACCTCTCCGCGAAAGCCGCAGCACTCCTCGGCATGAAGGCACGCGGCGTCGCCAAGGTTCGGCTCGTCCTCCTCGAGAAGGGCGACGTGTGACTTTGCCCTAGCGGGGTGGCCGCAAAGGCGCCGCTCGCGGCGCCGTGCTGCGAAGAGTCTCGCGATAGCAAGAGGTCTGCGGCCTACTCCGCGGCGGCGGCCGCCTCGGCGATCTTCTCGATGCGCGCGGCGCAGTATTTGAACTCGGGAATCTTGCCGATGGGGTCGAGCTGCGGGTTGGTGAGGATGTTGGCCGCGGCCTCGGCGTAGCAGAACGGAATGAACACCATGCCCTCGGGCACCGCGCCGTCCGCGCGCGCCTTGAGCTCGATGGCACCTCGCCGCGTCGAGACGCGCACGAGATCGCCCGGCCGGATGCCGTTCTTGCGCAGCCAAGCGGGCGAGAGCGAGGCCACCGCCTCGGGCTCGAGCGCGTCGAGCACGGCGGCGCGCCGGGTCATGGCACCCGTATGCCAATGCTCGAGCTGGCGGCCCGTGGTGAGCACGAGGGGATAGCTCTCGTCGGGCACCTCACCCGGCGGAATGATCGCCGCCGGTACCAGCTTGGCCCGCCCGTTCGCCGTCGGATAGCCGTCGGAGAAGACGACGCTGTGGCCCGGATGATCGGGCCCGTCGGAGGGATAGGTTACCGCGTTCTGGCGCAGGAGGCGGTCCCAGCTGATATTCTTGAGCGACGGCATCACCTGCGTCATCTCGGCGAAGACGTCGCGCGGGTGCGTGTAGCGCCAGTCGAGCCCGATGCGCCGCGCCAATTCCTGCATGATCCACCAGTCCTGGCGCGCCTCCCCCGGGAGCGGCAAGGCGGCACGTCCCATCTGGACCTGGCGGTTGGTATTGGTGACGGTGCCGTCCTTTTCGGGCCAGGCCGAGGCAGGCAGCACCACGTCCGCGTGGAAGGCGGTCTCGGTCAGGAAGATATCCTGCACCACGAGATGCTCGAGCTTGGCGAGCGCCTCGCGCGCGTGCTGCGCGTCCGGATCCGACATGGCCGGGTTCTCGCCCATGATGTACATGCCGCGGATCTCGCCGTCGAGGATGGCGTGCACGATCTCGACCACGGTAAGCCCGCGCTTCGGCTCGAGCTCAG